>CAZOWU010000015.1:0-18297 GCA_964583735.1 uncultured Halobacteriales archaeon
CGGGGCACTAGAACCGGATGACGACGCCTCGACCACCTCGATGGTGTGCGTGTCGGTTGTGGTCCGGCCAAGGACGTCCGTCACGGCCGCTGTCAGCGTGTGGGTCCCGGCTTCGGTAAAGGAGATGCTCCGTTCACGCGTCCCGGGTCCAGTCAGTTCCCCGGTTCCGGCCTCGCTCCCGTCGACCGACCAGACCAGCCGCGAGACTGGGTCGTCCCCGGTGGTAACGGTTGCCCTCGCTGTTCCATCGTTCCCGACGAACAGCGACTCCGGCCCGACGAGCTGGAGCTCGGGTGGGGCCGGCTCCTCGACAGTGATGTGAACTGTGTCGCTGGTCCGCATTCCGGTCGCGTCGGTGACGCTCACTGTTACGTTGTACTGCCCGGTCTGTGTCACCCGGAAACGAGTCCGCTCGCAGGTGTCACAGTCCGGCTCGAATGCCGTCCCGTCGGGGGCCACGATGGACCAGCGATGGGAGGTGATCGCGCCGTCAGTGTCGTAGGAGCCGCCGGCATCGAGGTAGACCGTGGTGTTCCGCTCGACCGTCTGGTCGAGTCCCGCGTTGGCGACCGGCGGTTCGTCTGCCCCGGCAACGCCGCCAGCCGCGAACAGGCCGACGCCGAGACAGACTGCAACCACCAGACCAGCCCCTGTACTCACACCCCCAGGCACCCCCATACCGGCATATCGTCGTGGGTTCGCATAAAAAACCTTGCCCCAGAGAGGGCCGGAGCCGTGGCGCCAAGCAAACCATTTATTCGGCGGCCACGGGGAATCGGAGTATGGACACGGCCGAGCGGCGTACGCTCGTGACACGCCACACGGAGGAAGTCGTTACCGAGGAGGAGTTGTCGGACCTGCTGGAGCGCGACTCCCCATCGGTCTACATCGGCTACGCACCGACCGGGGAGATGCACATCGGCCACTTCACCACGATCCGGAAGCTGGCGGATTTCATCGAGGCCGGGCTGGACGTCACGGTACTGGTCGCGGACCTGCACGCCCACCTCGACGACGAGAAGAGCCCCTTCGAGTTGCTCGACGCCCGCTCGGCGTACTACCGGACGGCCATCGAGGCGATGGTCGAGGCCGCCGGCGCGGACCCCGAAGCGGTGTCGTTCGTCCGCGGCACGGAGTTCCAGCTCGACCAGGAGTACACCCTACGGATGTACCGGATGGCCGCAGAGACGACTGTCGCGCGGGCTCGTCGCGCCGGCAGCGAGGTCGTCCGTGAGAGCGAGAGCCCCAACCTGGGCGGGCTGCTGTATTCGCTGATGCAGTCACTGGACGTGAAGGCCCTGGAGGCGGACATCGCCTACGGCGGGATCGACCAGCGCGGGATATACATGCTCTCGCGGGAGCTCCTGCCCGACCACGGCTGGCACGAGCCGGTCTGTCTGTTCGCGCCGCTCCTTTCCGGACTCTCCGGCGGGAAGATGAGTGCCTCGGTGGAGGGGTCGAAGGTGAATCTCACCGACAGTCCCGATGCGGTGGCGAGAAAGATCGACGACGCTTACTGCCCGATGGGCGAGGTCGAGGACAACGGGGTCCTCGAGTACCTAGACCATCTCGTCTTCCCGGTGCTCGCGGCGCGTGGCCGCGAGGAGTTCGTCGTGGACCGCCCCGAGGAGTACGGCGGCGACCTCGTCTACGACTCCTACGGAGAACTGGAGGCGGACTTCCTGAGCGAGGAACTCCACCCGGCAGACCTCAAGCCCGCGGCAGCGGAGGCCATCTCGGAGGTCATCGGGCCGGTCCGCGAGCGACTGACCGACGAGGAGGAGGTGCTCGCCGAGGCGTACCCGGAGACGTACGGCAAGTGAACGGGGACGCTCCGGCGTCTGAGGACCGAGAGGAGCTCGTCCACCGCTCACCCGAGCGCGTACGCGAGGTGTACGATACTATCGCCTCGCACTTCGCCGAGACCCGTCACCACGCCTGGCCCGAGAGCCGGGAGTTTCTGCAGGAGTGCCCGCGCGGACGCGTGGGTCTGGACGTCGGCTGCGGGAACGGCCGGAACGCCGAACTCTTGGCCGAGCGGGTCGACCGGGCAGTGGGGCTGGACAGCAGCCGCGGGGTCCTCGGGGAGGCCCGGTCACGGGTGGGAGAGGCCGCGGACCTCCTGCAGGGGGACGCCGCCCGACTACCGGTCGCCACCGACAGCGTCGACATCGTGCTCTACATCGCGACGCTCCATCACCTGCCCGACCGCGAGACCCGCCGGGAGAGTCTCGGGGAACTCGCCCGTGTGCTCGTGCCCGGTGGCCAGGGGCTCGTGAGCGCCTGGAGCACCGGCCACGACCGCTTCGACGCCGACCCCGACGACCCGGCCGGGTTCGACACGACCGTCGACTGGACGCTCCCCGATGGCCAGACTGTCCCACGGTTTTATCACATTTACGCGCCCGCGGAGTTCGAGGCCGACCTGGACGCGAGCCCGCTGACGGTCGACTCGACTTGGCTCGCCAGTGGGAACTGCTACGCGCGAGTGAGTGAGGCGTAAGCGGAGGAGACGCGGGATGCGCGGTCCGGGATTCGAACCCGGGCAAGTGGCTTGGAAGGCCACTGTCCTGACCAGCTAGACCAACCGCGCTCACCCGAAAGTCGGTACGCGTCCGGTAAAGGAACTTTCCCTTCCGGGTCGGGCTCATACTGCCGGCTGTCCCTTCGTGAAGAGACGTTCCACCCGGGGATGGCGAGATTCTTCACAGACGTACAGCCGGCAGTATCAGTGGAAGCGGAGCGTCCCGGCCACCACGCCCAGGAGCCGGGGTTCCACCGCCCCGAGGTGAAGCCCCCTGGCCAGCCGGCCAGGGTTCGCATCCGCGCCGACCAGGGCGACGACCGCGTCGCCGACCCTGACCTCGGCAGTCAGTCCGGCGTCCGCGAGGACGCTGGCGAGGGCGGGGAGTCGGTCGCGCTCGCTGCGGGCGAGTCCTGCGCAAGCGCCGATTGAGGGAACCTGGACGCGGAGACGTCCGTCGCACGTGCTGACTGCCAGCCGCGTCCCGTCGACCGTCACTGAGAGGTTGGCCTCGACGTCCAGCGCGGGACCGGTGCGGGCCAGACGCCCGAGGACTGCGGCGAAATCGAGGGCGGTGTCACTCACGCTCGTTCGTGGTGATGCGGACTGTCCCGTCGACTTCCCAGTAGGCGTGGTCCGCGTCCTCGCCGGTTTTGCTCGGAACCGCGACCTCCATGTCCTCGAATTCGTAGACGATCTCCGCACCGCGTCCCGTGAGCCGGTCGTAGAGGCCGATTGCCAGTTCCGGCCACGTGGTCGTCTCTTGGACGTGCTCGTCGGCATCCACTTCGGAGTTACTCATACACGTTCGTGTAGGGCAGAGATAGACTTATAACTGTGCCACCACGTTCCGCCCGTGGTTTATTATTCTCGCAGCCTTGGCAAACCCATGGAGCGGTTCTTGTGACGGTGCTCGTTCTGGGCGACCAACTGACACGGCAGGTCGGTCCGCTGGCAGACCACCCCGACGACGGGGTCCTGATGATCGAGGCCCGCGAGTTCGCGCGGCGACATCCCTATCACCCGCACAAGCTGACGCTGGTGTTCAGCGCGATGCGACACTTCCGAGACTGCCTGCGCGAGGACGGGCGCTCGGTCGACTATCACACGGTCGAGACGTTCCGGGAGGGGTTCGAGGCGCACTTCGACGCTCACCCCGACGACACGCTGGTCGCGATGCGGCCGCCCAGCCACGGCGCAGTCAAGGGGCTTCGCGAGGCGGCTGAGGCTGCCGACGGCAGTATCGAGTTCGTCGAGAACGACCTGTTTCTCTGTTCGTCCGAAACGTTCGACGGCTGGGCGGGCGACGGGCGCTTGCGCCACGAGGACTTCTACCGGTTCATGCGTCGCCGGACGGGTTATCTGATGGAGGACGACGACCCCGCCGGCGGGGAGTGGAACTTCGACGACCAGAACCGCGAGACACCACCCGAAAGCTGGAGTCCGCCCGAACCGCCGGCCTTCGAGCCCGACACGCTCACCCGGGAGGTGACCGAGTGGGTCGACGAGGAGTTCGCCGGAGGCTACGAGGAACCGCCGTACGGTGGGGAGTGGGCTACCCCCGAGGCGTTCCGCTGGCCGGTCACCCGCCGGGGGGCCTGCCGGGCGCTCGACGACTTCGTCACCCACCGGATCCGGGAGTTCGGTGACTACCAGGACGCCATGCTCGACGAGGAGTGGGCGCTGTGTCACAGCCTCCTCTCCACGTCACTCAACCTCGGCTTGCTCCACCCCCAGGAGGTCATCGAACGGGCCGTGACCGCCTACCGGGAGGAATCGGCGCCTCTGCACTGCGTGGAAGGGTTCGTCCGGCAGGTGCTCGGCTGGCGGGAGTTCCTCCGACACGTCTATCGCCGGGAGATGCCGGACCTGGCCACGGCCAATCAACTCGACGCCGGTGAAGACCTCCCCGAGTTCTACTGGACCGGCGAGACCGACATGGCCTGTCTCTCGGACGTCGTCGAGGGAGTCAGACGCCGGGGCTACTCCCACCACATCGAGCGGCTGATGGTGCTCTCGAACTTCGCGCTCACATACGGCGTTGAGCCCGCACAGCTCAACGAGTGGTTCCACGCCGCCTACGTCGACGCGTTCCACTGGGTCACGACACCCAACGTCGTCGAGATGGGGCTGTTCGGTGCCGGCGTCTTCGCCACCAAACCCTACGCCTCCTCGGCGAACTACATCGACCGGATGAGCGACTACTGTTCGGACTGTCGCTACTACAAGACGAAGACCACCGGCGAGGGGGCGTGTCCGTTCAACACTCTCTACTGGGATTTCCTCGACCGCAACGAGAACCAGCTCGGGTCAAACCACCGGATGAATCTGGTTTACAGCCACCTCGAGGACAAGGAGCCCGAAGAGCTGACAGCGATACGTGACCAGGCGGCCGACATCCGCGAGCGCGCCCAGGACGGCGAACTATAGAACCGCTCTCTCCAGCACGTCAGTGCTGACGGGTACGGGAGGTACTCCTCACGTCGGTGTATCGCTTCTCTGTACGTAACGATCATCTCACTGCAAGACTCGCGCCCACTCGTCTTTGGTAGGGAGATTCTGTGTTCTGATCGTCGTCGGTGCGTTGGTCACATACGCGCAATGGCACGATACCCGCGAATGAGGTTTGCGTCGCCGGGTTACAGTCTAACCCAGAAGAGCGCCAATGACGCTGTACAGAGCGCAGCCCCAACGCTGGCACCCAGAATAGTCGCCTGGTACCCGACCAAGCCGCCGAGCAACGTGAACACGGCCGGTCCAACAGCCTGACTTGCCCCGATGGTTGTCGTCTGGAGACTCATCACGCCGCCGCGCACGCCGTCGGGTGCCAGTGTACTGATGTTGGCAAACAGCGTCGGCGTGATGAGTCCGCCTCCGGCACCGAACACCAGCAATCCGGCGACCAGGAGCGGTAGGGAATCCGCAATCGCGACGCCGAGAAATCCGATTGCATAGAGGGTAAATCCCGCGAGGAGCAGGGTCCCCGTTGTCGCACGTGCCGACAGCCGTCCGTTCTGGGTTGAGATGAGACCAGTCACCACAAGGACAGCACTCGTCAGGAGACCAACAGTCGCCGACCCGAGTTCGAACCGACTCGCGAGATAGAACGGAAGCGCTGTATAGAGCCCACCGAAAAGCAGCCCGAACGACAGGAACATGATGCCGTACAGGGCGAGCGCGCGGCGCGCCGGGATCGTTCGAAGTGCTGCCCGGAGGTAGCTGCCGGCAGCGCTGTCGGGCGCAGTGTCTGTGTCCTCGAGAGTAACGAATACCAATCCCGCGACCGGGAGTGCAAGCGCATACAGGAGGAACGGTGCATTCCAGGCCCGGGCAGCGAGAACGCCACCGATGACGGGATAGACAGCCGTGCCGAGCGAGAGCATCGCCGACGTCACACCCATGACGGAATCGTGCTGGCGACCATCGTACCGGTCACCGACAACGGTCATCGCGAGTGCTGAAAGGATACTTCCGGCGGCGAATCCCTGCAGGACGCGCAAGCTGAGTGCGACGGTGAAATGCGTCGTGAACGCGATAGCCGTCCCGGCCAGGCCGAACAGTGCCAGACAGCCCGAGAGGACATACCGGCGACCGACCCGGTCAGCGAGTGCGCCGATGACCGGGCCCAGCAGGATCCCGGGGAGCGCGTAGGCCGTAATGAGTAGCCCAGCTCTGGCTTCGGACACGCCGAGGACACTCTGTACCTCTGTGAGTGCTGGACTGATCAGTGGGACGTCCATCGGCGTCATCAGCGTCGCTGCGAGGACCGCAACTAGTGCGGGGGAGCGCCAGGAGACGCGACCCCTTGTTGCCTGCGAGGTTTCTGTCGCCGTCATCAGCGATCAGAGCCCAAGACCGACGGCGAACGGCCACGTCGTCGTCGATACCGCCAGGAAGACCAACGCTCCACCAATGAGGCCGACGTTCTTCAGGAAGTGGACCCGTTCGTTCTGACGGTCCTGCCCGTCCATCGTCCAGAAATCGTGCATCACGACGGTAATGGGCACGAGGAAAAATACGACGGCGAGCGTCCCGAGCGTCGGGTACACACCGAGAAGGACAGTCAGTGCACCGGCGACCAGCCCAAGGCTTCCAACTGGGACCGTGATCGACGCCAGCGGCGCCCCCTTACTCTTCGCGTAGCCGACCGAGGCTTCGAGATCCAGCAGATTGCCAAACGCCAGGTACCCAACCACGAGCGCGAACAGGGCGCGCCCGGAGAGGAACGCCAGGTCGGCCACCATCGTACTGAATACCATCAGTGGTCACCTCCAGCCGAGCCACGACCGCTCTGGCTGTTGTTCGTCTCGTCCGATTCGACAGTCGTCTGTGCTGTGTCGGTCAACGACATCGCAGTTCGATGTATTTGGCACCAGTGATTATATTTCAGGCATGTTATATTATACCAGGTTTACTACGCTATATCAGGCAAACAAAATATCGAAAGTATCGAACTGAACCCCTCTGTTCCCCACTGAATGTGGTTTCACCGTATACGGTCACTCGTTCGTAAAATATTATATAGAATCATATATTTAGACCCCTGCGAAGGTTAGCCGACCGACTGTGGAGGTCGAGTAGTGCGGGATACTCGACGGAATCGTCGGCCCGGGGTGCCTACCGGTCTTCGACCGGACTCCACGACCGTTCGGTCGTCCCGACGTACTGGGAACTCGGGCGAATGAGCCGATTATCCTCGAGCTGTTCGAGCGCGTGAGCCATCCAGCCACCGACCCGGGAGACGGCGAAGGTTGGAGTAAACAGCTCCTTGGGAACCCCCACGCCGTCGAGCAGGAGTGCCGTATAGAACTCGACGTTGGTGTCCAGGCGCCGGTCGGGGACCTGTTCTGCCAGCATCGTAGTTGCGACGTCCTCGAAGGCCCGGGCGGTCTCGAAGAGCGTGCTGTCTTGATGCCCGCTGTAGAGGCGCTCTGTGGCCGCTTCGAGGACAGCAGCACGGGGGTCACGGACGCGATAGACACGATGACCAAAGCCCATCAACCGTTCGCCGGCCTCGAGTGTCTCCTCAACATATCCCTCCGGGTCACCGGACTCGTGCACTGACCGGAGCGTATCCAATACGGGACCCGGTGCCCCGCCATGGAGCGGCCCCTTGAGCGTCCCGACCGCAGCCGTCGCCGCGGAGATGAGGTCTGACTCTGTTGAAACGACGACCCGCGCGCTGAACGTCGAGGCGTTGAGCCCGTGGTCGATAACCGTGTTCAGGTATGTTTCGAGTCCGCGGACCGCTGATTCGGACGGCTCCTCACCGGTGAGCATGTACAGGTAGTTCGCTGCGTGGGACAGACCTTCGCGCGGGGTGAGTGGGTCTTCCCCCCGATAGTACCGCCAGTAGGTCGCCACAATCGTCGGGAAGACCGCGATGGCGCGGTGGGCAGCCTTCCGAGCAGCCCCGTTTTCCTGACCGAGCGTCGCAGCGGCAACACCCATTCGGAGTGCGTCCATCGCCGGTTTCTCCTCACGTGCCGCACGTCGGAGGATGGTCCGCACCTCGTCGGTGAGCTCTCGTTGATTGGCGAGTTCGTCACGGAACTCGTCAAGTTCGTCGCTGGTCGGAAGTCGGTCGTGTAACAAGAGATAGACGCTTTGCTCGTAGGTCGCGTTGCTCGCCAGTTCCGCGACCGGAAAGCCTGCGGTCACGAGCTCACCGCTCTCCCCGTCGATGTGGCTGAGCCGCGTCGCTGCGACCGCGATACCCTCGAGACCAGGATGAAGGTCGTCGTTCATACAGTCGCTCCGTGTCGGCGAGTCGTTGACAGTTCACCCGGTATGTGGGCGCCCGTCCGGTTCCGGTCGGGGCCGACCGGCACGACCCCTGTGGGGTTGCTGTCAGTGTGACTGCGGTAACAGCGGGAGTTGACGTGGCTCCTGTTACACGTGTTGGCGACGCCAACTGTCTGATAGACGTCTCTGGCGTGCTCCCAGCGGTGGTCGAAATCACCCAGGCGAGTTCGGTTACGGTTGAACTGCGTGTGGTAGACAGCGTCGAACCGATATAGCGTCGGGAACAGGAACACAACCGCGAGCGTCAACCGGTCGCCGACAACGTATCGCTGGGTCGCGAGCGTCTTGTCCCATCGTTCCATCGCGTCGGAGACCGCTGCAACAGCCGTCTCGGAGGCACGTTGTGAGTCTGCGAATCCTGCGTGGTAGACGCCGGTGTTGAGCGACCCACGACTGTCATCGATGGCGTTGTCTATTTTGTCGCGGAATTCGACCGGGAAGAGACCGCGGTCACTGGTCTGTGATCGTTCGAAGTCGGTCGCGAGCATCCGTACGATGTCAACCGATTCCTCACTGACGACTGTCTTGGTCGCTGTCTCAACGAGAACCGGGACTGTCAGGCGGCCCGTGTCTGTCGGCTCGCTCCATCGAAACACCTCGGAGCGGTTCTCGAAGCCAGAGACAGACTCCGGCGTGCAGCCGTCTTTCTGTGGAGTGAACTGCCAACCGAGGTCGCGACGTACCGGGTCGAAGACGTCGACGCTGATCGCGTCTTCGAGTCCGAGAAGCCACCGGACGAGTGTTGTTCGATGTGCCCACGGGCACGCCCGAGAGGTGTAGCGGTGATAGCGGCCAGCCTCTGGAGAGTACCGCCTGTCGGGCGTGTTGGCAATGGCACCGTCGAAGGTGTGGTGGTCGTACTGATCTCGTATGGCGTCTGGCTCCCACGTCTCCTGATGGAGCAGTCCCATCAGGCACCACCCCGCTCCGGAGCGTGCCAGAAGAACCCGTTGCCGCGCCGTTCCCGGTGAAGGGCGTCCTCGTCGACGAGTGAGTGAAGCACCTGTCGTGCTCTGCCGAAGCCGAAGTCGTACACTTCCGCGACTTCCTGTGTTGCGACTGGGCCGTACTCGGCGACGAAGCGACGGATCGACGGTGGGGACGACTGTTCCAGCGACGGGGCGACACCCCGAAGCTCGGTCACGAGGTCTGCAAACGACTGGAACCCACCAACCTGGCGGGAGCCGTCTGAACCGGTAATTCGGTATGTCGGGAAGGCCTGCACGCCCGCTTCGCGGGTCCGCTCGAGGTCGGCCTCGAAGGCAGCGCGTGCGGTCCCGTCGTCTAGCGCCGCCGTGAAGGAGTCGACATCGAGGCCGACGGATTCGGCAATCGCGACTTGTTCGTCGCGGTGATTGACGTTGCGCACCTGCGTGGCGAACGCCTCGCGAAGGCGTCGCAGATACTGGTGAGCTAGTTCTCTCTGCTGCTGGCGGGCAGCCACGAACGCCTCGCTGGCTGGGTATGTCGAGTACGCCGGGTCGACCTCGAAGATGTCCGTATCAACGGGCATCCCGTGGACCTCAGACGCCTCTACCCAGTGGGGACCAACATCACTGGGGTCAGCGATGTCGTTCGTTGCGTCGTAGAACTCCTCAAAATTCTCGATGAGGCCGCCCATGACATACTCGAATTGGATCTGGTTACCAAACACCGTCCGGAGACGACGCACAATCGGTACAGACCCCCAGCACCACGTGCACATCGGGTCAGTGAACTGGGTTATCGTTGGAACGTCTGTCATACACGTCGAGTGGTGCCCTGTGCAGACATATATTTCAGGCATATTACACTAAAGCAGGTGTAATCGCACGAACCAGGTTACCGTATGAAACCGGACTGCAGGAGCGTCACTCGGTAACGAGCGTACCGAACCGGCTATTCTCGACGGGTTTCAACTCGGGGTGCGGTTTCTCGCCCCATGAGCGGGTCCTGTCCCTGCTCGGAGCCACCTCATCCGCCCTCGTGGTAGGGGTACCGAGCGTGCTCGCCGCAGTCGCAGGTGACGACGACGTGGCCGTCCTGCAGGCGGACCCGGGCGTTGCGCCCGGGGCGGAGGTAGGCGTCACACCGGTCGCAGGTGAAGCGGACGAACCGCCGGGGCAGCGACAGGCGGTTGCGCTCGGCGACCCGCCGGGCGCGGCGCACGTACCGGCGCGCCCGCTCCTCGTGGCCCTCGCTGACTGCCTCCCGGGCCAGTTCGTGCAACCGCTCGATCCGCTCCACCGCGATACTCACACGCTTCCTTCACCGCCCGAGGGCGTATGCGTTGTGCTCTCCTGTCGGGGCTTGGGGTTCCGGTACCGTTTTGCCGCCCGGCTGCCTCACCCAGGTCGTGCGGGTGCTGCACTACCTGGAGCTGGCCTCGCAACTGGAGCGCAGCGGGGTCGGCACCTCCGTCGACCACCAGCGGCGGGCGCTGGCTGACACCGATATCGACTTCTTCACGTCACCCTGGCAGGGCGCGAGTCCGACCCGGGCGCTGGCCAGCGTCGCGGGCGGCGCCGCTTTGCTGCGGGAGTACGACCTGCTGCACTGCAACATGATGGGGCCGGCAAGCGCCGCGCTGGTCCGCCACGCCCGCCGGCACGACCGCCCGGTGGTCCTCCACACCCACGTCACCAGCGAGGACTTCCGGGGGAGTTTCCGGGGCTCACACGCCGTCGCACCGGCGTTGCGACGGTACCTGCGCTGGTACTACTCGCAGGCGGACCTGGTGCTCTGTCCGAGCCAGTACACCAAACGCACCCTGCAGGACTACCCTGTCGACGCGCCCATCCGGCCGCTGAGCAACGGGGTCGACGTCGACGCGCTCGCGGGCCACGAGAACCTGCGCGAGAAGTACCGCGACCGCTTTGACCTCTCCGGGACGGTCGTCTTCGCGGTCGGTAACGTCTTCGAGCGCAAGGGAGTGAGTACGTTCTGTCGGCTGGCCGAAGAGACCGACTACGACTTCGCGTGGTTCGGTCCCTACGACGACGGCCCCCATGCATCCCGGGCTGTCCGACGGTGGACCCGCAACCCGCCCGACAACGTCACCTTCACCGGCTGGGTCGACGACATCCGCGGGGCGTACGGCGCCGGCGACGTCTACGTCTTTCCCACGAAGGCAGAGAACCAGGGGATCGCCGTGCTGGAGGCGATGGCCTGCGGGAAAGCAGTCGTGCTCTCGGACATTCCCGTCTTCCGGGAGTTCTACGAGGACGGCCACGACTGCCTGCTGTGCTCGACGCGGGCTGAGTATCGCGAGGCCATAGAGCGCCTCGCGTCCGACCCGGAGTTGCGGAGGCGACTCGGCGAGAACGCCTCCGAAACCGCCAGTGAGCACGGCCTCGACCGGGTCGGCGAGGGACTCGCCGAGACCTACGAGGCGACGCTCGCGGGCGAGCCACGCCGGTTCGTCGAGTGACCAGCCATTCCTCGACAGGGTCGACCGGTTCGGTGCAGTGCCCGGTCCCGGTGAGTGACGGTCCGACGCCCGACCAGTCCACCCGGTCACGGTCCACTCAACGACAACGTGGACTGCTACCGCCGGCTGTACGTCTGTGAAGAATCCCGCCATCCAGGGATGGCAAGTGTTTTTACGAAGTTACAGCCGGCAGTATGAGTGGGCGTTCGAAGGCGTGTCACACCCGTTCCTGCCGACCGAATCGTGAACGAATCGTGACCGGGTGGAAGGCTACCGACTGGTGTGTCCGTCTGCCCCCACGCTTGCCGGTATCTTCAAGTCGTTCGCTGTGGTGGGCCACACACGATAGATGGGGAGTCGTCTCAACTACAGTGGCTTTGTCATCGCCGGACTCGCATTCTTCCTCACGCGGTTCACTGTCACGCTCGCTCTCGAGGGCACAGTGCGGTTCTATCTGGCAGGCGTCGTCCCGCTTGCAGTCGGGCTCGGGCTCGCGGCGTTCGGTGTGGCACTGACAGTTGCGGACGTGGACCCTGCGATGGTCCGGACCACGGCCGCCTGGTGTGTCATCGGGTTCGGGACGATGCTCGCGCTGGTCGCGCTCACGCTCCTCGGCTCCGCTCCCGGCGGGACGGTCGACCTGTCGACTATCCGGTCGCAAACGTACCTCTCTAACGTTTTGATCGGCGGGAGCGTCGGTGGCACGCTAACTGGCCTGTACGCGTCGCGCAACCGCCGACAGCGCAGCGAACTCAGACAGCAGGCGAACCGGCTGGTGACGCTCAACCGACTGCTCCGCCACGAGATACTCAACGCTGTGACTGCGATCCGTGGCTACGCGAGCGTCGGGTCGAGGGAGACGCAGGACGGAATGACGGTGATCGACGAGCGCGCGGAGCACATCCAGCAGACCATCGAGGAGGTGAAATACCTCACCGAACGGACCGGGGCTGACGGCTCGTCCGGGGCCCCGCGCGACCTCGGTGAAGCACTCCGCGGAAGCATCGAGACAGTCGGGGACAGACACCCGAACGCGAGCGTCTCAGTCGAGTCGCTCCCCGAGAACCTGCTCGTGTACACGAACAACCGGCTCCCGGTCGTCTTCACCAACCTGCTCGAAAACGCCATCGTCCACGGCAACGACGAGACACCGACGGTCGCCGTCGACGCGACACCGACTACCATCAGCGTGCGTATCGAGGACGAGGGGCCGGGACTCCCCGAAAGCCAGCGCTCGCTCCTCGAGACCGGCGACATCGCAGAGTTCGACGACCCCAGGGCCGGGTTCGGCCTGAACATCGTTCGCCTGCTCGTCGAGAGCTACGGCGGAACGATCGACACCGACGTCAGCGACCGCGGGACGACGGTCACTGTGAGCCTGCCGCGGGTGACCACAGACACGAAGGACCACGAGCCGAACCGGTCGGACCTGACCGGCGTGCGCCCCGCCGCTCCGCATCTCGTCGTGACGTGCCTCGCGGCCGTCGCTGCCGCGGTCCCCTCCGGGGTCGCCTCGGAGTTGCTGGGCGGGTCCGTTGCCAGTATCGGGGTCTTCTACGGCACCGCCGACCCCGTCGTCGGGTGGCTCACACACGAGTTCCACAGCATCGTCTTCGGGTTCATGTACGTCAGTCTCCTCTCGCTCGCACTCGACCGATTCCGGAACACCGTCGGGGTTTACGCGGTCACCGGTCTCGCCTGGGGTATCGCCGTGTGGGTCGTCGCTGCCGGTTTCATCGCCCCGGTCTGGCTCCAGCTGGTCGGCATCCCGGCCACGGTGCCCAACCTCTCTGTGCGACTGCTGGTCACTCACCTCACCTGGGGTGTCTCACTGGCGGCGCTCACGTTCCTGGGGTACCGGTATCTCACTCCCCGGCTGACCGCCCTCGACCGGCGACGACGGGCTGTCTGAGGTCCTGGTGCCCGATTCGTAGCCGGACTCGACCGGACTCCGGCGAATAACAACTACTTAGTCCCTCCACCGATGATCCCGCGCCGATGACGCTCCCGCGGGTGGCCGCGTTCACCGACACCTACCTCCCGACGGTCAACGGAGTGACCTACACCGTCCGGACGTGGCGTGACCGCTGGGAACAGCGTGGCGGGAGGATGGACATCGTCTATCCGGAGAGCGACCACGTCCCGGCTGCGTCCGAACACCCCGTCGGGAGTATTCCCTTCCCGTTCTACGACGGCTTCCGCGTGGGGCTGCCGAGCGTCCCCGACGCGGTCGGGAACACCGATATCGTCCACACCCACACTCCCTTCGGCGTCGGGCTCGGAGCCCTCCGGGCAGCCCGCGCGGCCGACTGCCCGCTCGTGGCCTCGTATCACACCCCCTGCGCGGAGTACGCTGAGTATCTCTCGGTCAACGGCCAGGTAAAGCAGACGGTCCGGCGGGTCGCGACCGGCTACGAGCGGTGGTTTCTCGACCACGCCGACGTCGTCGTCGCGCCCAGCGAGCGCACGGCCGTCCACGTCGAGGACGCCGTCGGCGTCGATACCGAGGTGACAGTCGTCCCGAACGGTGTCGACACGGACGTGTTCGCACCCGTCGAGAGCCCCCGCGAGCGGTTCGACCTGCCCGCGGGCCCGCTCGTGGGCTACACCGGCCGCCACGGCCACGAGAAGCAGCTAGACCTGCTCGTGGAGGCGGTCGCGCAACTGGACCGGGAGGTGACGCTGGTGTTCGGCGGCGACGGGCCGGCCCGTGGGGACCTCGAGCGACTGGTCGACGAGTGCGGTGTCGACGCCCGGTTCCTGGGCTTTCTGGACCGCGAGGACCTGCCTGCCTTCTATGCCGTGCTCGACGTCTTCGGCTTCCCCAGCCCGGTCGAGACCCAGGGGCTGGTCGCGCTCGAAGCGAACGCCTGCGGGACGCCCGTGGCGGGCGTGGACGCCGGTGCGCTCGGAGACACCATCGAAGAGGGGGAAACTGGGTACACGGCTCCCGCAGGCGATACCGAGGCCCTCGCGGCGGCCATCGACCGCACCTTCGTCGAGCGCGCCGGGCTCAGCGAGACCTGCCTCGCCCGCCGCGACGCCCTCAGCGTCGAACACGCCGTCGACCGGCTGGAGTCGGTCTACGACCGGCTCTGACCCCGGACTGTCACCGGCAGTCGCCACCGAACTCTCCTCCGGCTTGGCACGCTGGAATCAGATCCGAGTCCGCTACAGTGAAGTATAACCGCAGCGGGAAGTTCGATAGTCGCCAAAAAATATCAGTACTGATATCTGGGGAAACGGGCATTAGTACTCGCCTTGCGTACACCGGCGTGATGTCGACTGTAGATACGGGCTGGCCCAGTTTCGAGGGTGGCGCGCTCCGAGTGGTGCCGTTCGTCTGCGTCTGGCTGCTGGCGCTTCTGACCTACGGTGCTGGCGACCTGTTGACGACGGTTGCGGTGGTGTCCAGCCCGCTCCATGCTGAGGCCAACCCCGTGGTCGGCACGGTTATCGCCGCGTTCGGCGGCGGCGGAGTTCTCGCCCTGAAGTTCGTCATCCTCTCTGCCTGCTTTGGCCTCAGCATCTGGGGCGGCATGCGCGACGGCGACGCGTTCCTGTTCTACATGCCCCCCACCGTTCTCGCGGTCGTCGGTGTCGCGACGACGGCGTTCAATCTTGGTTTGCTCGCCTGAGCAGCCGGCCCTCCCGGCTTTGGGCCGAACCGTCCCCGGTCCCCGGTTCAGCACTCGTCCAACCAGGCCGTTCTCCCCGCTATCCCCGCCCAGACGGTCCTGTCGCTCCCCTCGAAAACGACGCCCGCCGCCGGGGCGCGAACCCGGCCGTGTTGCCTCTCGCGGCCGCGAGACCAGCCCGGCCTACAGCTCGCTGGCCCGGTTGGCTTCGTGGTCGAAGCCGAGGATGGGAGACGGGTCGTCTATCCCGACGTCGGCGCGCGGGGCGTTCGAATGGCCTCCGCAGTCCGCGGCGGCCATCGGCCATACTGTTCGGGAGTGCGACCGGCTCCGGCAGGCCTGCCTGCCCCCCGCGGTCGCTGGCTGGCGAATTCCGAGATGGTGAGAATTCCCGTGGCGTACAAGCCGCCGGCCGTCGGACCGTCAAACGGAGGAACGGACAATGCCAATCCAAGACCTCGCACGATCGGAGGTTGTCACGGCTGACACGGAGACACCTGTGCCGGACCTGGCCGAGCGGATGGCAAACGAGAACGTTGGAAGCATCGTCATCACCGACGGTGACGAACCCGCAGGGATCGTCACGGACCGCGACCTCACGGTCCGCGCCCTGACCGACGCGGCCCCGGCCGACCTGGTCGCCGAGAACGTGATGTCCGAAGACCTGGTCACGGTGCCGGCCGATGCCGGGTTCTACGAGGCGACGGAGACGATGCGCGAACACGCCGTTCGCCGGCTCCCGGTCACGGACGACGGCAGCCTCGCAGGTATCGTCACCGCCGACGACCTGCAGGAACTGCTCGCCGAGGAACAGGAACAGTTCGCGGGCGTCATCCGCGCACAGCGGCCGGCCTACTGAGGCCGACCGTCCTCGCGTGCCCCGCCGTTTTGGAACGACCGGACGTCCTCGAGCGTCGGGACTCCGGCGCGCGCCCCGCGCTCGCGCACCGACAGCGAGCCTGCGACGACAGCCGTTTCGACGGCCGCCCGCAGCGGGGCGCCGGCCGCGAGCCGGGCCGCGAGGAAGCCGTTGAACGCGTCCCCTGCCCCGGTCGTGTCGACGGCGTCGACCGCCGGTGGCGTCACCGTGAACCGCTCGCCGTCCTCGACGACGACCGGCTCCCCGCCGCGCTTGCGGACCACCACGCCGTCGAAGCTACCGAGGTGGGGACGGAGCGTCTCGTACTCTGGTTCGTTGGGGGTGAGGTAGTCGACGCCGCCCGCGGCGACGAGCCGCTCTGCACCTTCTGGCGGTGCCGGGTCGACAACGACGACCGGCGGGCCGGACGCGGCGGCCAGGGCCTCGAGCAGGGACGCGACCGGGGCGACCGGGACCTCGTTTTGCAACAGCAGGCAGTCGGCCGACCGGACGGTCTCGACGTGGGCCTCGATGTACTCCTCGTCGACAGTCCCGTTCGCCCCCGGCTGCACGACGATCCGGTTGTCGCCACCCGGGTCGACGAACACGTCGGCGCGTCCCGTCGGCACCGTCGCGACGTCGACACGGCTCGTCTCTACTCCCTCCTCCTGCAGGGCCGCGAGCGCTCCGAGGTCCTCGTGGTCCGGGCCGACCGCTCCCAGCATCGTCACGTCCGCCCCCGCCCGCGCCGCCGCGACGGCCTGGTTGGCCCCTTTGCCTCCGTGCTCGACCTCGTCGGCATCGTCGAACTCCGTGGGTGTCGTCCCCGGGTCGACCTGAACCGTCTGACCGCGCTCGGGGAACCACTCGTAGCTGTCGGCGAGGGCTGCGAGTTCTGTGCCCGAGATGTGGTGGACCCTGTCGGTGTTGATGCTGCCGAGGCTGCAGACCGTGGGCGCTCCCGTCACGCCAGTGCGCTTCCCGCCCGGATGACCGTCTTCTCGCCGAATGCGGGGCCGACGAACTGGAGGCCCACGGGGAGCCCCTCGTCGGTCTCACCCGCGGGCACGGAGATGGCGGGAAGGTTGGCAAGATTGACAGGAGTCGTGTTGGCGTCGGCGAGATACATCTTCATCGGGTCGTCCAGGCTCTCGCCGCGCTCGAAGGGCGGGACGGGCATCGTCGGCGAGGCGAGCACGTCCGCCTCGTCCAGCGCGTCGTCGAAGTCGCGCTCGACCCAGGCGCGGGCGTCCTGGGCCTTCTTGTAGTACTTGTCCTGGTAGCCCGCCGAGAGGGCGTAGGTCCCCAGCAGGATCCGCCGTTTGACCTCCTCGCCGAACCCCTGTTCGCGGACCCGCGCGAAGGTGTCGTTCCAGTCACCCTCGTAGCCCGCTCCGGTTTCGGTGGCGGGCAGTCCGTAGCGGACGCCGTCGAACCGGGCGAGATTCGAGGACGCCTCGGACATCGCGATGACGTAGTAGGCCTCGACGGCGTGCTCCAGGGAGGGGAGGTCGACCTCGTGGTGCTTCGCGCCCTGGCGCTCGAGTTCGTCGATGGCAGCCCAGAACTGCTCGCGGACCCCCTCGTCGGCACCCTCGAGCAGTTCGGTGGGCACGCCGACTTCCATCCCGTCGACATCGCCGTCGGCGGCGCTCGCGTAGTCGTAGGCGTCCGCTTCGCCGGTCTCCTCGCGGGCGTCCCGCGTCGTGGCGTCCCGGCCGTCCGGGCCGGCGATGACCGCGAGAAGTTCGGCGGCGTCCTCGACAGTCGACGCGAGCGGGCCGATCTGCTCCAGGGAGTTGGCGTAGGCGACCAGCCCGTACCGCGAGACCAGGCCGTATGTCGGCTTGATCCCGACAACGCCACAGAAGGCAGCGGGACACCGGACCGACCCGCCGGTGTCGCTGCCCAGCGCGAGGTCGGCCTCGCCGGCTGCGACGGCGGCCGCCGAACCACCCGAGGAGCCGCCGGGGACGTGTCCCTCGGCGGCGGGATTCTCGACGGCACCGAACGCGGAGGTCTCGGTCGTCGTCCCCATCCCGAACTCGTCCATGTTGGTCTT
>CAZOWU010000016.1:0-9493 GCA_964583735.1 uncultured Halobacteriales archaeon
TATCAGACCATCGACTCGACGCTGACTGTGGCGTCCGACTGGACCCACGCCTCGTGGTTCTGTCGGTCGTAGACGACGAGCTGGTCACCGACTTCGAGTTGTGCGTACCGGTGGCCGGAGGGCGGCGGACTGTCGGGGGCTCCGGACGGAGACTGGCTCTCTGGTTCGTTCACACTACGGAGTTACGTTTTGATATTGTTAAGTGTTACCACACGTTTCCCCTACCTCGTTACCCGACCGTAACTGGCGCCGCGGCCCGGCTGATAGGCTGTTAGTATTTTAGAACAAACAGGCTCCACGTTTGTCGTCGTTTCGGACAATTATACCCGTGGGGCAGTGCAACAGCGGGTACTTTCAATGAGATACCTGCGCCTGTTCGTCGCGCTGGTGGTCGTTCTGTCGGTTGTCCCCGGCCCGGCCGCCGCCGACGTCGACGGCCAGCCGGAACTCGATGCTGCTTTTTCAGACAACACTGTCACTCCCGGTGAGGAGACCCGCCTCGAGTTACAGCTGATCAACCGCGGCGACGTCGACTCCGGCTCGGTCCGGAACCCACAGTTGGCCGACAGAGTCACGACCGCCCGGGGGCTGACTGCCGCCGTTCAGGACGACGACGTGCCCATCACCGTCAGGACCGGGACGAAGGCGGTCGGCTCGCTGCCCGAGGGGTCGGCGCCGCCGCTGTCGGTCCCCATCACCGTCGACGACGACGCCAGCCCCGGCACCTACACCGTGGACGTCGACGTCGAATACAGGTACACCTCCCAGATAGACGACAGCGACGGTGACGAGACCCAGCGGACCGTCCGCCGGACGATCCCTGTCACTCTCGAAGTCGAGGACGACGCCTCGTTCGACGTGGTCGCGGTCGACTCTGACGTGCGGGCGGACTCGACCGAGACGCTCTCGCTGACAGTCGAGAACGGCGGGTCGACGGCCGCTACCGCCGCGGCGCTTGCTCTCGAGTCGCCGAACGCCGACCTCACGGTCGGGAGCGCGGCCTCCGCAACCCGGGCGGTCGGCACGCTGGCCCCCGGCGAGCAGACCACAGTCGAGTACGAGGTGACCGCAGGAACCTCGGCCCGCAACGGGAACTACGCGCTGACGCTGACCGCGGAGTACGAGACCGACGGCGTGAGCCGCGTCTCGGACGAGACGGTTACCGTCGCCCCCGACCCACTCCAAGAGTTCGACGTGGTGAACGCGACCGGCGCCGTGGCTGTCGGCGACACCGGGGCGGTAACGGTCGAGTTGCGCAACGACGGGCCGCTGGCGGTCGACGACGCGGAGGTTCGCCTGGAGTCGACGAGCGGGCAACTCTCCTTCCAGGGAAGCGAGAGTGCCACCCGGTTCGTCGGCTCGTGGGCCCCCAACGAGACCCGAACGGTGACCTACGACGTCAGGGCGACCGAGGACGCCGAGCCACGGGATTACACGCTGTCGGCGACGGTCACCTACCGCGACGGTGACGGTGACACCGCCACGGCCCCGAGCCGGTCGCTTGGGGTCACGCCCGCACCGGAGCAGACCTTCGAGGTGTCGAACACCTCGGCGACGCTCGCCGTTGGCACGGACGGCCAACTGGGCGGGACCGTTACCAACACCGGCGAGCGTCCGGTCGACAGCGCCGTCGTCCGCTTCACGAGTGAGTCCGAGACGGTGACCGCCATCGAGACCGAGGCACCAGTCGGGAGCCTGGCCCCCGGCGAGTCGGCGGAGTTCCGACTCCCCCTCGAGGTCTCCTCGAGCGCCGAAGCCGGCCTCAAACAGTTCTCGCTGAGCGTCCAGTACCGGAACGCCGACGACCAGCAACAGGAGAGCGACACCGTCGACGTCCGTGCCGACGTCGGGCCGGACGCCGACGCCTTCGCGCTCGACGTGACGGGAGCGTCGGTCCCGGCCGGCGACTCGACGCAACTGGAGGTCGAGGTGACGAACAACGGCAACGAGGGCTACACCGACATCTCGGCCAAGCTGTTCGCCGAGTCACCCCTCTCGGCCGGTGACGACGAGGCCTTCATCGCCAGACTCGAGCCCGGGGAATCCGAGACGGTAGTCTTCAGCGTCGGCGCCGGGAGCGGGGCGCTCGTCAAGACGTACCCGCTGTCGATGGACTTCCAGTACGACGACGAGGACGGAGACACACTCACCTCCGACACGTACCGGCTGCCGGTCGATGTGACTGACGACGCCGACGACGAGGGGCTACCGACCCTCCCGCTCGTCATCGCAGCGGTCGTGGTCGTCCTCGTTGGCGTGTACGCCTACCGCAGGTTCGCCTGACCGATGACCCGGATCCGCGACCGCCTGGCCGCCGTCAACCACCAGCGGTTCGTCGACTGGGCTGACGACCGCATCGTCAACCACTCTAGCCAGGTGGTGGTTGTCTTCCTCCTGCTGACTGGCGTCTTCGTGTTCGGCCTGGGAAACATCTCCACCGAGGCCGGGACCAGCCAGTTCACCACCGGGCTCCCCTCCGAGCAGGCCCTCGAGGACGTCAACCGCGAATTCTCGCCGGCGTTCTCGCCCGATACCGGGAGCACCCAGCTGATCCAGCAGGAACAGAACGTGCTCTCGAAACCCGCAATACTCCGGATGCTTCGGCTTCAAGAGCGCGTCGAGAGCCGCGGGGACCTCCGAGCGACGGGGACCAGCAGTGCCGCCCAGCAGGTCGCCCGGGAGCTCGACCCGACCGCCCGGACGCTCGAAGACCAGGTCACCGCCGTCGAGCGGGCCGGCCCGACCGATATCGACCGTGCTGTCCGGGCGCTGTCCGACCAGGGGTCGTTCACCAGCATCCTGAGCACCGACTTCAACCCGCAGGCGACCAGCGCGGGCGCGACGATCGGCACCGTCTCCCACGAGGTCCCATCGGGGCTCTCCTCCGGCGCCGGGCAGGGCGGTTCCAGCCCCCTGACCACGATCCAGCAGCGCATCGACCGCGTGGCCGGGAACTCGGTCACCGTCTTCGGGTCCGGGCTCATCGCCGACGAGTTCTCCACAGTGATCACCGACTCACTTCTGATCGTCGTCCCCGCCGCCGTCCTCTTCATTTTCCTGTTTCTGTCGGTCGCCTACCGCGACCCGGCGGACCTGCTGCTCGGGCTGGGAGCATTGCTGATGGCCATCGTCTGGACGTTCGGGTTCATGGGCCTGGCCGGGATCCCGTTCTCCCAGATGTTGATCGCCGTCCCGCCGCTGTTGCTCGCCGTCGGGATCGACTTCGGTATCCACGCGATCAACCGCTACCGCGAGGAACTCGCGCTCGGGGCCGACACCGGGTCGGCGATGCGGATCACCACCGACCAGCTGCTGGTTGCCTTCTTCATCGTCACTGGGACGACCGTCATCGGCTTCGCCGCCAACCTCACGAGCGAGCTGCCCCCGATCCGCGACTTCGGGCTGGTCGCCTCCGTGGGGATCATCTTCACCTTCCTGATCTTCGGAGTCTTTCTGCCTGCTGCGAAGGTCAAGCTGGACCGCGCCCGGGAACGGTACCCGATCCCCACGTTCTCCCAGTCACCGCTGGGGTCGGAGGACTCCCTCCTTTCATCGGTTCTCCGGGTCGGCGTCGTCATCGGGAAGCGCGCCCCCGCAATCTTCCTGGCGCTCATGCTGTTGCTCTCGGTCGGCGCCGGCGTCTACGCCACCGGCGTCGACACCAGTTTCTCCCAGGAGGATTTCCTCCCTCCCGAGGACGTCCCCGAGGTGCTCTATGAGCTACCCGAGCCGTTTCGGCCGGGCAGCTACAGCGTGACCGGGACGCTGAATCTCCTCGAGGACCGCTTTGCAGCCGCCCAGCAATCCTCCGCGACGGTGTTCGTCGAGTCGCCAATGACACGTGATTCCAGCCTGGAGTCTATCCAGCGGGCCGGGGAGAACCCACCAGGCGCCCTCGTCAGCGAGAACCGCGAGGCAGAGTACCAGTCGATTCTCGACGTCATCCGGTCGCAGGCAGCCCGCGACCCCGAGTTCCGGGCGCTTGTCGACCGAAACGACCCCGACGGGGACGGCATCCCCGAGGACAATCTCCGGGAGGTCTACGACGCCCTGCTCGACTCGCCGGCCCGCTCGCAGGCCCTGTCCTATCTCACTGACGACTACCGCAGCACCCGGGTCGTCTACTCGATCGAGTCCGACGCCTCACAGTCCGCGGTCGAGGGTGATGTCAGACAGACCGCCAACCGGTACCGCGCCTCGGCGACGCCAACCGGACAGACGATCGTCTTTCAGGCCGTCTCGGACCTGATCCTCTCCTCGGCGGTCAACAGCCTCATCTTCGCGCTTGTCGGCGCGGCGCTGTTTCTCGTCTTCATCTATGCCGTCTTGGAGGGGTATGGCTCGCTCGGGGTCGCGAACCTCATTCCGATCCTGGTGACTGTGGTCGCCGTCGGGGCATCGATGCGCGTGTTCGAGATCCCGTTCAACGCCATCACCGCGACTATCCTCGCGATCACCATCGGGCTGGGGATCGACTACTCGGTCCACGTCACCCACCGCTTCGCCGACGAGCGCGCCGAGCGGGAGCTGGTCCCGGCCCTCGACCGGACGGTCCGGGGGACGGGCGGAGCACTACTGGGGAGCATGCTCACCACCGTCTCCGGGATCGGCGTGCTCGCGCTCGCGCTGTTTCCCGCCATCGGCCAGTTCGGCGTTCTCACCGGCCTCTCGATCTTCTATGCCTTCATCGCATCGGTGGTGATCCTCCCCTCGGCGCTCGTGGTCTGGGACCAGTTCGTCAACGGCGACGGCTCGCTGGCGCCGCTGTTCGGGGTCGGCAGCCAGCCCTGGCGCGACGCCGGTGAGTTGCGGTTCGGCGAACCCGAAGACTGACGCTGCCCGGCAACGACGGGTCCCGGGCCGCCAACGGGTCGCGGACCGCTGGGGCGGCCAGTCCGTCGGGTGACCACAACCGCTAATCCGCCTCGGACCCTCGACCGAACGTGGACGATACCGTCGAGTGGCTCCGCGAACGCCGCGCCGACCGGGGACAGGTCCAGGACCACCGCGTGCTGGCAGGCCGGGATGCGGATACCCGCGAGGTCGAGGTAAACTCCCGGCTGGCGTCGGCGCTCTCCGAGCAAGGGGTCGACAACCTCTACGACCACCAGGCGGAGGCCATCGATGCGGTGCGCGCCGGCGAGAACACCGTTCTCGCGACGCCGACGGCCAGCGGCAAGAGTCTCGCGTACACCGTCCCCGCCTTCGAGCGGGCGATGGACCACCTCGGAACGACGCTGTACATCGCCCCGCAGGTCGCGCTGATCAACGACCAGGCGGAGACGCTCGCGGGCCTTGCCGACAACCTGGGCTTTGGCTCCCGGGTCACCGTCGACCGCTACACCGGCCGGCTCTCCCGCACGGAGAAGGAAGGCGTCCGTGACCGCCAGCCAACAGTCCTGTTGACCACGCCCGACATGCTCCACTACGGGATCCTGCCCCACGCCCACCGGCTGTGGGACTGGTTCTTCCAGCGTCTGGAGACGGTCGTCGTCGACGAGGTCCACGCCTACCGCGGCGTGTTCGGCAGCCACGTCGGGCTCGTCCTCCGCCGGCTCAACCGTGTCTGCGAGCGCTTCGACGCCGGTGACGGGTCGTACTCGTCATCCCGGGGGACAGGGTCCCCCGGCGGTCCGCAGTACGTCTGCTGTTCGGCCACCATCGGGAATCCCGTCGAGCACGCCGCGACCGTGACCGGCCAGGACCCCGGGAGCTACCGCCTCGTCGACGAGGACACGAGCGCGACGGGCCCGACCCACTGGCTGCTGTGGAACCCTCCCGAGACCGACCGCGGGACCGGGCGCCGCCGGTCGAGTCACGCCGAGGCCAAGCGGCTGTTCGTCGACCTCGTCTCCCGCGGCCACCAGACCGTCGCCTTCGCCGCCTCCCGGCAGGGCGTCGAGCGGTACGCAAGCGAGAGTGCCGATGCCCTCAGAGAGCGTGGACGGGGCGACCTCGGGGCCTCGGTGGCGGCCTACCAGGCCGCCCTGCCCGACGAGCGGCGCGAGGCCATCGAAGACGGGCTGGGGTCCGGGGAACTCCGCGGAGCCTGGTCGACGTCCGCGCTCGAACTGGGAGTCGACGTCGGCGGGCTCGACGCCGTCGTCCTCGACGGCTACCCGGGCACCCGGATGCGGACCTTCCAGCAGGCCGGCCGGGCCGGTCGAGGGACCGACCCCAGCCTCGTCGCGCTCGTCGCGAGCGAGGACCAGCTCGACCAGTACGTGATGCGCGAGCCGGGCGTGCTGTTCGACGAGCCGCCCGAGCAGGCCATCACGAACCCGCAAAACGACCGTATCTTCCCCGCACACGTCCGGGCGGCCGCGAGCGAGAACTGGCTGCGCCCCGGCGACGATACCCACTTCGGCGGGAGTTTCCCGGACGTCGTGGCCGACCTGACCGACGCGGGCGAGCTGGCGCGGCGCACGACCGACGACGGTGTCCGGTGGCTCTCCGACGGGACCGGGAGCCCACAGCAGGAGACCAGCCTCCGGACTGCCGGCGACCGGACCGTCCAGCTGCGGACGACCGACGGCGACGAGGTGGGCTCGCTCGGCTTCGCCGACGCGCTCCGCGATGCTCACCCGGGCGCCATCTACCACCACCAGGGGACGACCTACGAGGTGGTCGACCTGGACCTGACCCACGACGTAGCGACGCTGGACCGGACCTGGGCTGACTACTACACCCGTCCGCTCCACGAGAAGGAGGTCACCGTCGAGCGGGACCGCCGCGAGCGGAGTTTCGCGGCTGCACCCGAGGTGACCGTCCGGCTGGCCGAGGTGACGATGCGCAAGCAGGTCACGGGCTACGAGCGCCGGACGGGCGGGGAGACGCTCGGCCGGCGGTCGCTGTCCCTGCCGGAGACGACCCTGGAGACGCGGGCGCTGTACTACGTGCTCCCGGTCGCACTCGAAACCCGACTGCGCGGGGCCGGGGACTTCAACGGCGGGATCCACGCCGCCGAGCACGCGATGATCGCCACCTTTCCCCTCCAGTTCCTCTGTGACCGCCGGGACGTCGGCGGGCTCTCGACACCGGTCCATCCCCACACCGACCGGAGCACCGTCTTCATCTACGACGGCTACCCGGGGGGTGTGGGGCTGGCACGGGCGGCCTTCGAGGCCACCGACGACCTCGCTGGAACGACCCGGGACCTGGTGGCCGCCTGTGACTGCGAGGCGGGCTGTCCGGCCTGCGTCCAGTCTCCCCACTGTGGCAACGCCAACGACCCCCTGGACAAGGCCGTGGCGCTGGACCTGCTGGAGACTCTGGCCGGTGATGGGGTCGACACGGGCGACGCCGGCGAGTAAGAGCGTCAGCCGTCGACGGCGTTGGCCCGCAGCGTCTCGCGGTCCAGCTCCGGATGGGCGAGGGCGGCCTCGTTGGTCGCGGCGAGGACGACCGGCGGCGCACGGCCGGCCTCGAGCGCCTCAACCCACCGGCCGACGCAGAGACACCAGCGGTCGCCGGGGTCGAGCCCGGGGAAGTCGAATTCGGGGCGGGGTGTCACGAGGTCGTTTCCCATCGCCCGCGAGAACTCGAGGAACTCGTCGGTGACCTTCGCACAGAGGTGGTGCTGGCCGCGGTCCCCCTCGGCGGCGGTACAGCAGCCGTCCCGGAGATAGCCGGTGGTAGGGTTTTTGCTGCACGGTTCCAAGGGGTCGCCGTGGACGCTCTGCTGGTCGTCGGGTGAGGGGGGTCCCCCCGTGTTCGGGTGTGGGTCAGACACACCAGCTGGTAGGGTCGGCAGGTCGATAAACGTTGGCGGGGATTCTTGAGCCTCCGGCGACGAGAGGGAGTGTGACCGAGGACCCCCCGGCGGACGCGCTCGCAGTGCTCGCCCAGCTGTTCGCCAAGGGACAGGAAGCGCTGGCCGACGGCGACGTCGACACCGCGCGCGACACCGTCACCAGCGCCGAGGAGGTCGCGACCAACAAGCTCCCCGAGGGCGACCTCCGCGGGCAACTCCTCCACGGCTGCGGGCAGACCCTGGCCCTGCTCGACCCTGAAGCGAACAGCGGGGACGACGGAGACGACGACCCCGGGGTCGAGCCCGACGCCGCCGCCGAGTATCTGGCCGCGATGGAGCGGCGACTCCCCGAGGGCGAGTGAGGGAGGGGGAGCCGAGTGCGCGCGGTGCTACAGCTCCCAGTGCAGTCCCAGGTCCCGGAGCAGCCGGTCGACCGCGTCGCTGCCGCCGCCGTGGACATCCTCGCCGTGGGTCAGCAGGATATCCGCAACGTCCAGCCCCGCGAGCGCGACCAGATTCCGCCGGGCGCGGTCGGTGTCGCGGTTGAACAGTTCGGCGGGTGGGGCGAGCGGGCCGGACCACCGCCGGTCGGGTGCGATGTCGCTGTCGGCCCGGACGACCGTATCGCCGGCCACGAGCAGCCCCCGCGACTCGTCGACGAAGGCCATGTTGCCGTAGGTGTGCCCCCGCACACGGAGCGCACGAAAGCCCGCCACCTCGTCGCCGCCATCGACGAGCCGGTCGGCCGCTATGTCGGCGTAGGTGCGCTGGAGGAAGGCGTGGTCACCGTCGGGCACCACTACCTCGGGGTCGAACCGGTCGACCACGTCCGGGAGCGCGCCGTAGTGGTCCGTGTCCTCGTGCTCGACGACGACCCGCTCGAGACCCCCGGCAGCCTCGAGTTTCCGCAGCAACTGGTCGGTGCTGAGCGCGTAACCCGTGCCGAACAGCGTGTCGTCGACGAGGTGACAGCCGATGGGCTCGTCGGGCGAGGCGGTGAGGTAGGCCGGCAGGTCCGGCCGCGGCATGTCGAACCGCGTCACGTTGTCACGGTCTGGCATGCGACGGGGTTCGACGGGCAGACTCTTACTGGTTGGGGGTCGCGGGTGGTCGGGGGTCGCGGGTGGTCGGGGGTCGCGGGTGGTCGGAGGTGGTCGGCGCTTCCTGCCAGAGACCGGGAAAGTGTCGTGGAATCGGCCACAGACCACCGCCGCTCGAATCGGTCGGGTCGGGTGGGCCGGCCAGCCTGCCAGTGAGCAGTCCGTCTCCGGAACGGCGGCCGCTGTCGCCGGAGCGACCGAAGTGTTCATCGGAGACGGCGCCTGTAGCTTCGGGCTGAAGGCAATGGGTCACGTTTCTACCACCGAACTGGCCGACCGACTCGAACAGGACGATACGAACTACATGGAGGTGCTGAGCGAGGAGTCGATGCGCGTCGAACTGGCTCGGTATCCCAACCCCGAGCCGAAGACCCCACACAGGGAGGACGAACTCTACGTCATTCTCTCCGGCTCCGGGGTTGTTCACGTCGGGTCCGAGACGTACGACGTCGACGAGGGTGACGTGGTCTACGTGGAACAGGGCGTCGAACACGACTTTTTCGAGATCGACGACGAGATCACGGCCCTGGTCGTCTTCACGGGCGCCGAGGAGTCCGTCCTCGACAGGAAATCGTGAGCGGGGGTCGAGGCGTGGACACTCCGGCTACGGCCGGCTGGCTCCCTCCAGGCGGCTGCTGCG
>CAZOWU010000016.1:9593-17980 GCA_964583735.1 uncultured Halobacteriales archaeon
GCGCCACGGTCGGCTGCCGCGCCACGGTCGGCTCGTTCCGAGGCTGGCGGGAGGGACCTGCACCCCCCGTCGAACCTTTTTACCGCCGCCGCGAGTCGTCGGGACCATGCGACTCGCCACGTTCACCGTCGAAACCGCGGTCGGTCCGATCGACCGGGTCGGCGTGAAGCACGGCGACAGCCTGGTGGACCTGACGGCCGGCTACGCCGCCGTGCTCGCTGCGGAGGGTCGGACTCGCCCGGTCGAGGCCGCGCGGGCGCTGGTACCACCGGAGATGCTCGAACTACTCCGCAACGGCCCCGAGGCCATCGAGGCCGCCCGGAGGGTGCGGGTCGCCGCCGCGGACGGCGACCTCCCGAAGGACGGCCCACGCGACGGGCAGGTCCGTTACGAGGAGGACACCGTGTCCCTCCGGGCACCGCTGCCCCGCCCGAACACGGTCCGCGACTTCTCGGTCTTCGAGGACCACGGCACTCAGAAACCCGATGAGTGGTACGACCTGCCAGCCTACTACAAGGGCAACCCCGACAGCACTGTCCCGCCGAACAGCGAGGTCGAGTGGCCGGACTACACCGAGCGGCTGGACTTCGAACTCGAACTCGGGGTGGTCGTCGGCCGGGAGTGTCGGGATATCGACGCCAGCGAGGCCGAGGAGTACGTCGCCGGCTACACCGTCTTCAACGACTTTAGCGCCCGCGACATCCAGAGCGAGGAGATGGAGATGGGCCTGGGTCCGGGAAAGGGCAAGGACTTCGCGAACGGCTTCGGCCCCTACCTCGTCACTGCGGACGCCTTCGACCCCGCGGACGCCCGGATGACCGCCCGGGTCAACGGCGAGGTCTGGAGCCAGGGCAACAGCGGCGAGGCCCACCACTCCGTCGGCGACATGCTCGAACACGCCGCGATGGGCGAGACCGTCTATCCGGGAGACGTGCTCGGGACCGGGACCGTCGGCGGCGGCTGTGGCTACGACCTGGACCGGTGGATCGACCACGGCGACACGGTCGAACTCGAGATCGAGGGGATCGGGACGCTCCGGCACACCGTCAGCTGAGCCGCGGGACGGCATGAGGCGTGTGGACGGGGCCGCGACCAGCGGTGGCCTCATACTGACTGCTGTAACTGTTTACCGGTACGACCGCACGTCCTCATGCGGTCGACACCGGGACGACTTACAGCAAGCACGATCAGCCGCCGTAGCCCCGGACGTGCGCAGCGGCGTCCGCGTAGTCGCTGCCCTCGACCGCATCGAGCAGCAGGGAGTCCGCGGTGTAGACCGTCGCCCCCGTCGTGTGGGCGAGCGCGACGTAGGAGGCGTCGTACAGCGTGACGTCCAGTTCGAGGGCCACCTCGGCGACCGGGCCAGCCTCGCGGTAGGGGACCAGCCTGACCCCGTATTCGGGGAGCGTTGTCGAGGCCTCGACCAGCCGGTCACCCTCGTAGTGACCGCTGTACCTGAGCGCGTTCACCACCTCGAACGGCAACAGTGCGGGCGCGAGGAGGTCGGTGTTGCCCTCCAGGTAGTCGTCGCGCAGCTGTCGGGCCTGCCTGTGGTGTTGTTCGGGGATGTACCACTTCGCGACGACGCTCGCGTCGACGACGACCTCCGCCATCAGGCCGACTCCCCACCGTACCGGGTGTCGCGGAATTTCCGGACCACCTCGGCGGTGTTCTCCCCAGCGACTGCCTCCTCGTCGACCGCTGCGCTCAGCCGCTCGCTCGCCGCGACGGCGTGGGCCAGGTTGCGCCGTTCCAGGTCCGCGACTTCCCGTTCGAGGTGCTGCCTGAGCACGGCGCTCCAGTTGACTTCGTCGTGTTTCTCCATTTTTTCCTTGACCTCGTCGGGGACTCGGACGCTTACCGTTGCCATGCTGTATTACATGTACTACGTCGACAAGACCGTTGCGGTCGTGTTCCCGCAATCCGGGGCTCCCGGGGTCATACGTGTGCTCGCCGCGGCGCCGACGGCTAGTCGTCGCCGGGCACGGGAACGCCCCCGCCGGCGAAGGTGCCGGCGTACCGCCGGAGCACCCACAGCGTCAGCCCGAGCGCGAGGACGGCGATGGCCGCAATGAGGAAGAAGGCCGTCCGGTAGCCCGCCCGTTCGATGACGACGCCGAAGACCGTGGGGGCGACCGCGCTGCCGAGCATGATCCCGACGGTGATGGCCGCAAAGTTCTGGCCCAGGTCCGCCCGGCCGGAGATCCGGTCGGCAAGCGTCGACCGGGCCGGGGCGCTCGGGCTGCGAACACCGCCGACGAGCACGACCGCCCCGACGGCTACCAGCGGCGGGAGCAAGCCCGACGCGAGCACGCCCACGACCAGCGCCACCAGCGCGTAGCTTGCGACCATCACCGGCCCCGGCGAGACGACGTCCGCGAGCGTCCCGCCGACGAGGATCATGACCGCGCTGGCGACGAACATCCCGGTGAGCGCGAGGCTGGCGACGCCTTTACTGACCCCGTAGCCGTTCTCGAGGAAGACGGCGGCGGAGGAGGTGACCCCCCAGGCGGCCGTCGAGGAGACCAGCGCCAGGGCGGCCAGTGCGACGACCACGGGAGAGTCGGTAAGTTCCCCGACCCGCTCACGGAACGAGGAGAGCGCCGCGCGCGCCCGGCCGGCGAGCGAAGCACCGGCGGCGCCCTCACCACTGGGTGCGTCGCTGTCCTCGGCCAGCGCCGGCCGGGTGACCGACCCGTCGACGAACAGGTGAAGTGCGAGCACCGTGAGGAGGCCGTAGACCGCGCCGACGCCCGCGAGCAGACGGCGAAGCCGCGAGCAGAGGGCGGGACTGAACGGGGTGAGCCGTTGCGGGAAGACGGGCGTTCACGGCGGCGGAGCCACCGTAAACTCGAGAGAGCCCTGCTCTCCCGGTGAAGCAAGCACCGCAACCGAGCGGAGCGAGGTGAAGAACGCAGCGAGTGCGAGGCCGACCGAAGGGAGGCCTCGGGACGTTCTTGCTGTTCCGAACACCGTTCCCACGCTCACAGCGGTAACAGCACGGAAGCCCACGGCAAGTCCCCTGCTGGAGGGGCGTTCTGTCAGTACGCCCTGAACTCGGGGGTGATGACCGTGAACGCTACTGACGTGGCGTCCGACAGGTATGTGTCGGTAGAACGGGAGTCCACCGACAAGCCCACCGCTTCAGCGGAGAGCTGACAAACACCACCCACCCCCGAGACTTATCCAGGCCGGACGCGACCAGCCACTATGGGATGGTACGACCTCACACAGCCCTTTCACCCCGGGATGCCCGGCTCGAGCCCGCTGCCCGAACCCGAGGTAGAGACACTCTCGACCGTCGAAGAGGACGGCAGCCACGTCCAGCGCTACGCCGCCCCGACCCACGTCGGCACCCACGTCGACGCGCCACTCCACTTCGTCGCCGGCGGCACGACCATCGACGACCTGCCCCTCGACCGCTTTGCCGGACCCGCGGTCGTGCTGGACCTCGACCGCGAGGAGCCCGGCGAGATTCCACTCGAAGACGTCGAGGCCGCCGCCGAGGCCGCCGGCGGCGTCGAAGTCGGCGACGTCGTCCTCGTCCGCACGGGCTGGGGCGCGCACTTCGACGACGAGGAGACCTACCAGCGCTACCCCTGGCTCGCGCCGGCGGTCGCGGAGTGGCTGCTCGACCGCGAAATCCGGCTGCTCGGGGTCGACACCATCAGCCCGGACCGCGCCCGGGCGATGCGCCCCGACGACTGGGACGACTACCCCCACCACCGGGCGCTGCTCCCGGAGGGCGTGCTCATCGCCGAACACCTCTACCTGGAGGAGGTCGCCGAGGCCGGCCGGGACCTGGAGGTGATTGGCTTCCCGCTGAAGCTGCGGGGCGGTGACGGCGCGCCGGCACGGTTCGTGGCGCGGGAGCAGTCGGTGTGAGCGAGTCTCTCGCCGGGGCGTGAGCGGCCACAGAGCGTACGCCGGTCGGCGAAAACCGAACGCACACTTATCAGGGCAAGCGAGCTACGAGTAGTATGCCGAGTGCGTTTCACCGGAAGTTGGTCGAGGAATCAACCGACATTGCGACGATCATCGACGCCGACGGCACCATCACGTACGCGAGCACGTCAGTCACGGAGACCCTCGGGTACGAACCGGAGGAGTTGGTCGGCGAGGTCGGCTACGACTACCTGCATCCGGACGACCGGGACGCCGTTGCGGACGCGATCGAGGCACTCGGGACCGACTCCGGGGGTGTCCAGGTGGTCGAGATGCGGTTCCGTCGGGCCGATGGCTCCTGGTGCTGGATCGAGGCGATGCTACAGGACCGGAGAGAGGACGAGGACATCGACGGGATCCTGGTCAACAGCCGCGACATCTCCGAGCGAAAGCGACGGGACAGACAGTACCGCGAACTCGCCGAGGAGTACGAGACGCTCCTCGGGACGGTCGGGGATGGTATCTTCTTTCTTCGCGTGGAGTCGGACGGCGGCGAGTCCGCGTTCCGGTTCGAACGGGTCAACCGGGCCTACGAGGAACAGACCGGGATCACGACCGAGGAGATCAGCGGAGAGGCGCCGACCGACGTGTTCGGCGACGAACTCGGCGCGGAGCTCCGGGCGAACTACCAGCGGTGTGTCACGGCTCGGGAGCCGGTCACCTACCAGGAGGAGGTCCCCGTCGAGACGGGGGCGCGGTTCTGGCAGACGAGCCTCGCGCCGGTGGTCACGGACGGCGAGGTCAGCCGGATCATCGGCATCACGCGAAACGTCACCGAGCGCACGAAGAAGGAACGGCAGCTCCAGAGCCAGAAAGAACAGCTCGAGGAGTTCGCAGGGTTGGTTTCCCACGACCTGCGGAACCCGCTCAACGTTGCACAGGCACGGGCAGAACTGCTCGGCGAGGAGTGTGAGAGCGAGCATCTCCCTCCGGTCGTGCAAGCACTGGACCGGATGGAGGAGCTCATCTCCGATACGCTCACACTCGCCAGACAGGGACAGGTCGTCGCGGACATGGAGCTGATAAACGTGACCGAGCTGGTCGGTAGCTGCTGGAAGACCGTGTCGACAGACGAGGCGGCCATCCGGGTCGAAGACGAGGGCAAGATCCACGGCGACCAAAGTCGGCTCCAGCACGTGTTCGAGAACCTCTTCAAGAACGCCGTCGAACACGGCGGGCCGGAGGTGACCGTGCGGGTTGGACGACTCGCCGAGGACGGCATCTACGTCGAGGACAACGGCCCGGGGATCCCCGAGGAGAAACGAGAAGCCGTGTTCGAACCGGGACACTCGTCGACGAGTGGCGGAACCGGATTCGGGCTGACGATCGTCAAACGGATCGCCAAGGCACACGGCTGGGAGGTCGAGGTGGGGGCCGGGCAGGATGGCGGCGCCCGCTTCGAGTTCAGGGGCGTCACGTTCGGCCAGCAGTGACCACGCGTCCGTCACCGGCACGGCCGGTGGCGCTGTCGCCCGCTACTCGTGGCCTGCGACGGGCAGCGGTTCGTAGGGCTCCTCGAGGTACTCCTGGTCGGATTCCGACAGCGAAAGCTCCGTCGCCTCGACGGCCTCCTCCAGGTGCTCGATGCTCGTGATCCCGACGATGGGCGCGTCGACGCGCTCTTGATGCAGCAGCCACGCGAGGGCGATTTGAGCCATCGTCACGCCCAGCTGCTCGGCCAACTCCTGGAGGCGCTCGTTGATTTCCGCACCACCACCCTGGAGGTACGGCATCATCTCCAGATACTGGTCGGTCTCGCCGCGCGTGGTGGCTTCCACGTCGTCGTGGGGCCGGGCGGCGACCCCGCGTGCCAGCGGGCTCCAGGGGATGACGCCCACGCCCTCCTGCGCACAGAGCGGCAGCATCTCGCGTTCCTCCTCGCGGTAGAGGACGTTGTAGTGGTTCTGCATCGTGGCGAACCGTTCCAGCCCGAGCCGGTCGCTGGTGTGCAGTGCGTCGGCGAACTGGAAGGCCCACATCGAGGAGGTGCCGACGTAGCGGGTCTGGCCGCGCCGGACCGCGTCGTCCAGCGCTCCCAGCGTCTCCTCGATTGGCGTGTCGTCGTCCCAGCGGTGGGTCTGGTAGAGGTCGACCGTCTCCATGCCCAGCCGCTCCAAGGAGTTGTCCAGTTCCTGCTCGATGGCCTTCCGGGAGAGCCCGGAGGCGTTAGGGTGGTCGGCCATCTCGCCAAAGACTTTCGTGGCGACGACCTGTTCGTCGCGGTCGTACTCCGCGAGCGCGTCACCGAGGATCTCCTCGCTCTCGCCCGTCGAGTAGACGTTGGCAGTGTCGAAGAAGTTCACCCCGAGTTCGACCGCGCGGTCGATCAGCTCCTGGCTCTGTTCGGCGTCGAGCATCCACTCCCGGCCGGTCCCGAAGCTCATACAGCCCAGACAGACCTGGCTGACGGTCATCCCCGTCTCGCCGAGGGTCGTGTACTCCATGCCCGGGAGCGCGAGCGCCGGCCACAAAATTCCCGGGGACGGGGTGGCTACCATCCGCTGACTGCCGGGGGAAGTCGTCGCAGCCGGCCCGACTCCGTCACCCCTATGTCCGGGGCCGGGAAACGGAGGGTATGCTCCGTGCGCTTCGTTCGGAAGTCGAGACGGCCATCGAGGAGACACTGGCCGACCTCGGCTTCCCGACCGACGACCTCGGCATCGAGCGGCCGCCGGCCGACGTCGACGCCGTCCTCGCGACGAACGTCGCCTACCGGCTGGCTGGCGAGGCCGGCGCCCCGCCACCGGAGGTGGCCGTGGATATCGCCGACGCGCTCGGCGGCCGCGAGCTGACCTACGCCGGCGGCGTCGAGGCCGAGGGTGCCTACGTCAACGTCCTCCCCGGGGGGCGCTACTACGCCGACACGCTCGAGGCCGCCCGGGAGGAAGGGTACGGCCGGCTCCCCGACCGCGGGACCGACCTGGTGCTCGAGCACACCTCCGCGAACCCGACCGGGCCTGTGCACGTCGGCCGGGCACGCAACCCGATCATCGGCGACGCGCTCCGGCGGCTGCTCGACTTCGCGGGGTACGACGTCGAGACCCACTACTACGTCAACGACGCCGGCCGGCAGATCGCCGTGTTCACCTGGGCGTACGGGACCTTCGGGGAAGGCGACCTCCCGGAGCCGGAACGGGACTCCCCCGAGTACGAGATGGTCCGGTACTACCGGACGGGAAACGAGTACCTGGAGGAGGCGGAGCCGGAAGCCGTCGAGGAGGCCGAAGCCGAGATCCGGGCCATTCTCCAGGGGCTGGAGGCCGGCGACGAGGAGACCTACGAGCGCGTCGCGGAGGTCGTCGACACCGTCCTCGGCGGGATGCAGGACACGCTGGACCGGCTGCCCGCCCCCTTCGACGAGTTCGTCCGCGAGACGCGGTTCATGCGCGACAGCTCGACCGACGACATCGTCGCCCGGCTCAAGGACACCGACTACGCCGTAAAGAAGGAGGGGGCCTGGCAACTCGAGTTCGAGGACATCGAGAAGAACCTCGTCTTCCTGCGCGGGGACGGTACCTCGCTGTACACGACCCGTGACCTCGCCCACCACGAGTGGAAGCTCGACACCTTCGACGAGGCGGTGACGGTGCTGGGCGAGGACCACAAGCTCCAGGCCCGACAGCTCGAGGCCACGCTGGACCTGCTGGGCAACGACACCGACCGGTTCCGGGCGGTCCACTACTCGTGGGTGAACCTCCCGGATGGCGGGATGAGCACCCGCAAGGGGACGGGGATCGACCTCGACGACCTGCTCGACGAGGCCGTCGACCGCGCCCGCAAGGAGGTCGAGGACCGGGTCGGCGACCGGGTCCGCGACGACAATCTCACCGAGGCAGACATCGAGCGGATCGCCCACCAGGTCGGAGTCGGGGCGGTCCGCTACGACATCGTCGCCAAACAGCCCACAAAAGGGATCACCTTCGAGTGGGAGCGGGCACTCGACTTCGAGGCCCAGAGTGCACCCTACATCCAGTATGTCCACGCGCGGGCCTGCGGGATACTCGGGGAGGCGGAGACAGCGGAATTCGCGGAGACGAAAACGTCGGGAACCGCCCCGGAGGCGGCGGAGACGGTCGACCCCGGCCTGCTCACGGAGCCGACCGAGCGGGACCTGCTGGAGACCATCGCCCGGTTCCCGGCGGTCGTCGAGGAGAGCGCAGCGGACCTCGAACCGCACGCGGTCGCCACCTACACCCGCGACCTGGCGGAGGCGTTCAACGCCTTCTACCGGGAGTGTCCGGTGCTCGACGCCGACCCCGAGTTGCGAGGGGCGCGACTGGCGCTGGTCCGGGCCGCGCGGACGGCGACCGCCAACGCGCTGTTCGTGCTCGGTGTCGAAGCGCCCGAGTCGATGTGAGGGTTAGCCGAACAGGCCGCCGAAGCGGCCGCCGGAGTCCTCGTCGTCCTCATCGTCGGCCGTCGCCGCGGGTTCGGCGTCCTCA
>CAZOWU010000017.1:0-16677 GCA_964583735.1 uncultured Halobacteriales archaeon
AGGTCGCCATTCCGGTGGAGGAACTGACCGGCGCGGAGGCCCGCGAGCGCGAACCGGCCCTCTCCGGGGAGGTCGAGCGTGCCTTTACCGTTCCGGACGCCGGTATCGACCCGTTCCGGCTGACGGCCGCGCTGGCCCGGGACGCCGAGAGCTACGGCGCGACCGTGCTCACCCACGCCGAAGTGGTCGACGTGACCGTCGAGGAGGAAGCCGTCCGCGGGGTTCGTGTCCGCGAGCACGACTCCACCACGCCGGGCGAGCCGATGCCCGGTGACGTCGTCGACATCGACGCCGACTACGTGGTTAACGCGACCGGCGCCTGGGCCGGTCAGGTAGCGGAAATGGCGGGGCTCGACGTGACGGTCCGGGGCTCGAAGGGTGCGATGGTCGTCACGGCCGACCGACACGTCGACACCGTGGTCAACCGCTGTCGGCCCCGCGACCAGGGCGACATTCTCGTCCCGCACGGCGAGGTCTCGGTCCTCGGAACGACCGACCTTGAGGTTACGGACCCCGACAACTACGCCCGCGAGGGGTGGGAGGTCGACCTGCTCTTCGAGGAACTCTCGCCGGTCGTCCCCACACTCGAGGGTGCACGCTCCTTGCGGGCCTACTGGGGGGTGCGACCACTGTACGAGCCACCAGACGGCCAGAGCGGCGGGGCGCCCGAGGACGACGGCGCCGGCGGGGATGAGGGTGACAGCGACACCAGCGACCTGACCAGGGACTTTGTCCTCCTCGACCACGAGCAACGCGACGGTCTCTGGGGGTTCAGTACTGTTGTCGGCGGGAAGCTGACGACCCACCGGCTGATGGCCGAACGGGTCGCGGACCACGTCTGCGGGAAGTTCGGCATCGACCGCAGCTGCCGGACCGACGAGACCCCGCTCCCCGGCGGTGGGGAGGCCAATCCGGAGGAGTTGGCGACCTTCGACGTCGACCCGGTGACGCTGGAGGGGGTCCACGACCGCTGGGGCGAGCGTGCGCCCGACGTACTCGACGCGCACGGGTCGAACCCGGTGGTCTGTCCCTGCCGACGGGTGACCCGTGGCGAGGCCGAGGCCGCGATGGACGTCGAGGGCGTCCTCGAGACCGACCTCGACGCCGTCCGCCGGCGAACCGGCGCCGGCACCGGTGACTGCCAGGGAACCCGGTGTGCACACCGGCTCGCCGGGCTCCTGCAGCCTGACCACGACATCGAGCAAGTCGAGCGCTCGCTGTCGGCGTTCTACGAGGAGCGCTGGGCGGGGCAACGACACGTCCTCCGGGGCGAACAGCTCTCCCGAGCCATGGGGAGCTACGCGCTGCACGCGACGACGATGAACCGGGACCGTCCGGTGGAGGAGCCCGACCTGCGTGCATTCGATGCGGGCCCCGAGAGCCGCGGAGAGGGCGAGCCCGGGTCCGACGACGAACACGGAGGGTCGGAGGCGTGACGGTGACTGTCGTCGGTGGCGGACTCGCCGGGGCCATGGCTGCGCTCTCGGCTGCCCGTCACCGCGACGTCGCCGTCCGGTTGCTAACTGCCGGCGAGACCAGTCTAGAGGCGGCCAGCGGGCTCGTTGACGTGCTCGGCTACGCACCCGACGGCGAGGGGCCAGTGACCGACCCCTTCGGGGCCATCACACGGCTGCCCGAGGAACACCCCTACACCACAGTCGGCGCCGAGGCGGTCCGGGGCGGGCTCGCGGTGTTCGACGAGGTGACCGGGGATACCTACGCCGGCGGCGGTACCGACCGCAACGCGCTGGTCCCGACCTATCTCGGGAATCTCAAGCCCACGGCCCGCTATCCCGCAGCGGTCGCGCCGGGCCTCGCCAGCCGGGAGCAGCGGACCACGCTTGTCGGCTTCGATGCACTCACCGACTTCGACGCCCCGCTCGCGGCCGACCGCCTCGACGGGACGCTACCGTACGAGGTGTGGGGAACGTCCGTCGAGACCCCGGTCGAACTCGAGGCCATCCCGGAGACGACCGACCTCGCGGCTGCACTCGACGACGCCTACGAACGCGACGGCGCACGGGAGGTGTTCGAGCGGTTCCACGACGAGCTCTCGCGGGACATCCTGATGCACGACGGCACCGACCGCCGGGTCGGCGTTCCGGCAGTGCTCGGGCTGGCAGCGACGGAGGGGCTCCGGGCCGAACTCGAGGCGACTGTCGAGAGCCCGGTGTTCGAGGTCCCGACAGGCCCACCGAGTGTCCCCGGCCGGCGCCTCGAGCGCTCGCTCCGCGGGGCGCTCGAAACGGCCGGCGTCGAACTGCTGTCGGAACACCGCGTGACCGGTGCCGAGACGACCGGCGGCGACGTCGCGGCGCTGACGGCCGAGACGCCCGAGGGTGAGCGACGGCTGGAGACCGGGGCGGCCGTGCTGGCGACTGGCGGCCTCGTCGGCGGGGGTGTCGAAGGGACCCGCGAGGCCGTCCGGGAACCGGTGTTCGGCTGTCACGTCCCCGCTCCCGACGACCGCTCCGAGTGGGCCGCGGAGGATGCACTGGGCGAGCACCGCTTTGCCCGCTTTGGCGTCGAGGCCGACAGCGAACTCCGGCCGCTGGACGCGCGGGGGACGCCGGAGTTCGGGAACCTCCGAGCCGCGGGGAGCGTCCTCGGAGGCTACGACTTCGCGGCCGAGAAATCCGGCAGCGGTGTCTCCATCGCGACCGGCTACGTCGCCGGGCGGCTGGCCGCAGAGGACGTCTCTTGAACGTTGAAGACCCTGCCGGTGACAGACCGAACATGGAGTACGCCGACAACGACGGCGTCCGGGTCGCCTACGAACGCGCCGGCACGCGGGACGGCGAGACGGTCGTCCTCGTCGAGGGGCTAGGGTACGGGCGGTGGATGTGGAACTGGCAGCGGGAGGGGCTCGAGGAGTACGACCTCCTGCTCCCCGACAACCGGGGGACTGGCGACTCGGACGTCCCCGACGGTCCCTACACGGTCTCGGAGATGGCTGCCGACATCGACGCGGTCCTCACTGCCGCTGGCGTCGACCGGCGCCTGGCGTCGGATGCTCCCGAGGACGCCAGGGAGTGGCAGGCCGCGGGAGTCGAGGCTTTCGACGTCAGCGGTCGGCTGGCCGAGGTAACGGTGCCGGCACTGGTCCTCCACGGGGAGCGGGACCGCGTCGTCCCCATCGAGAACGGGCGGCTGCTCGCCGAGGGGCTCCCCGAGGCGACCCTGGAGACCGTGGCGGAGGGTGGCTCACACCTGTTTTTCATCGAGCGGCCCGGCGATGTCACCGCGCGGCTCAGGGCGTTTCTGCCCTGACCCGCGGTGACCGAGACACGCGCGGAGTTTCCCTGGTTTTTTATAACCGTCACGGATAGACCCGGTGACTATGGATTCAGAGACAGCCACGCGCAGGCGCGTGCTCGAGACACTCGGTGCTGCAGGGGTCGTCGGCCTCGCCGGGTGTAGCGGTGGGGGCGACGGGACTGATACCGAGACACAGGGTGACGGTGATGGCGGCGGTGACGGTAACGGTGGCGGTGATGGCGGCGGTGACGGTAACGGTGGCGGTGATGGCGGCGGTGACGGTGACGGTGGCTCGACACCGCAGAGCGTCTCGGGGACGGTCACCGTCGGGATGCTCCAGCCGACCACGGGCTCGCTCCAGCCTTACGGGAACCAGGCGCTCGCGGGCTTTTACAGCGCGCTGGGCTACAAGGGCGACCCCGCGAACATCCCGGGAACCGAGGGCCTGGCCGACGACCCGACCATCGAGGTCGGCGACGTGACCTACGACTTCCTCGTCCGGGACTCGAAGAACGACCCCGGCGAGGCGCAGTCGCTCGCGGGCGACCTGGTACGCAACGAGGGCGTCGACATGCTGGCCGGCGTGACCAACTCGGCGGGCGCACAGACTGTCGCCGGCGACATCGCGGGGCCGTCCCAGACCCCGTACATGGCGGGGCCGGCCGCGGCGGTCAATCTAACCGCCGACAGCCAGTTCTGTAACGACCAGACGTTCCGTGCAAGCGAGAACGTCGCTATGGACGCCTTCAGCGGCGGGCAGTACATCGCCAACGAGACCGACATCAGTTCGGTGTACATCTACTACGCCAACTACAGCTTCGGCGAGTCGGTCAACCAGTACTACACGAGCGTCCTGGAGAACAATGGCGTCTCGGTCGCAGGGCGGACCGCCCTCCCCCCGGGCTACGCCGAGGACTGGCCCGGCCAGTTCCAGAAGGCGGTCGACGCCGACGTCGACGCCATCATCGGCGGCTTTACCGTCTCGACGCTGCCAGACATGGTCGGGACGTTCGTCCAGAACAACGACCAGTACGACTTCGCGTTCGCCGGCGGCTACACGACCCGTGTCGGGGCGTTCCTGGTCGGGTCGACGATCGTGCAAACGCTCGACGGGGACCTCACGCAGGAGGCCCTGGACGGCCTGAACTTCGGCCCATTCACGACCCGGTACCACTGGAACCAGTACGACAACCCGGTCAACGACGGCCTCGTCGACATCCACACAGACAAGTACGGCTACTACCCGGACCTGTTCACGAGCGGGATGTTCACCGGCGCGTCGGCTATCCACGAGGCGGCCCAAGCCGCCGGCTCGACGAACCCCCAGGACATCCGCGACGAGCTCAGCGGGCTGACGGTCACGGACACGCCCAAAGGCGAGGGCGCCTACACGTTCCAGGGGTACAACAACCAGGCCCGGTCCCCGATGACCGTCTCGGACCCGATGCCGACCACGGAGGAGGCGGGGCAGTTCTGGCAGTTCCAGGGCAACCCCGTTCCGTTCATGCCCTCGGAGCCGACCCAGACGTTCGCCAAGGACCAGACCACGCTCAAATCCGACGCGGAGACGATGAACTGCTCGCTGTAGCATGCTCTCCACTGAGAGGCTCACGAAGCGCTTTGGCGGCATCACGGCCGTCGACGGGGTTGATTTCGAACTCCGAGAGAACGAACTCTGCTCGCTCATCGGCCCGAACGGGGCCGGCAAGACGACCTTCTTCAACCTCCTCACCGGGGCACTCGAGCCCACGGCCGGCCGGATCCGGTTTCGGGACCGGGACATCACCGACACCTCGCCCGAGCGGACCGCCTCTCTGGGGATCCACCGTTCCTTCCAGATCACGAATATCTTCCCCACCTCCACAGTGCTGGAGAACGTCCGGATCGCCGCACAGGCCCACAGCAACGCCTCCTTTGCCCTGTGGCGCAACTACAAGGCCTACGAGGAGTTCCTCGAGGAGGCCCACGACGTGCTGGAGCGGGTCGGGCTGGCCGACCGCGCCGAGGAGCGGGCACAGAATCTCAGCCACGGCGAGAAGCGGAAACTGGAAGTCGGGATCGCGCTGGCTGGCGACCCGGACGTGCTCCTGCTCGACGAGCCAAACGCCGGGGTCTCCTCGGAGAGCGTCGGCGAGATTATCGACCTCATCAGAGACGTCAGCGGGGACCACGCGGTCCTGCTGGTCGAACACAATATGGACATCGTGATGACCGTCAGCGACCGGATCGTCGTCCTCAACCAGGGTGCCGTGATCGCGGACGGAGAGCCCGACGAAGTCCGCGGCGACCCGCGTGTCCAGGAGGCGTATCTCGGCGGCTACGAGGCCGGTGACGCCACCGGTACCGGGACCGACGGCGAGCCAGAGGCCGACGTCCCAGACGGGGAGGGGGTCGCGTGAGTCTCCTCGAGGTCGAGGACGTCCACACCTACTACGGGGAGAGTCACATCCTCGAGGGGGTCTCCCTGGATGTCGACGCGGACGAGGTAGTCGCGTTGCTCGGGCGCAACGGCGTCGGCAAGACCACGACCATGCGCACCATCCTCCAGTTGACGCCGCCACGGGAGGGGAGCGTCCGGTTCGACAGTGAGGAGATGGTCGGCAGTCGGACCAGCGATGTCGCCAAGCGCGGGATGGGCTGGATCCCCGAGGACCGCCGCATGTTCGGCAATCTCACTGTCGAGGAAAACATCCGGGCGGCAGTTCCACCCGGCAGTGACATGGAGGCCGCCTTCGAGACGGCCTTCGGGACGTTCCCGATCCTCGAGGAGCGACGCCGGCAGGACGCGGGAACGCTCTCGGGCGGCCAGCAGCAGATGCTCGCCATCGCCCGGGGGCTCGTCGGCGACAACGAGATGTTGTTGGTCGACGAGCCCAGCGAGGGGCTGGCCCCACAGATCGTCGCCGACGTCGGCGATGCGCTGGCCCGGGTCAGCGGGGAGGTTGCGGTACTGCTCGTCGAACAGAACCTCCGGCTCGCGCTCGACTTGGCCGACCGGTTCTACGTGCTCGACCACGGCCAGGTCGTCGACGAGGGTGACACGACGGCGGTCGACCCCGAATCGGAGCGGCTCACCAAACACCTCTCAGCATGACGGAGATACTGCTCCAGTTCGGGCCGGCCGCCCTGCTCGAAACGTTCATCGAGGGGCTCGGCCAGGCCGGACTCTACGTCATCCTCGCCAGCGGGCTGACGCTCATTTTCGGCCTGATGGGCGTGCTCAACTTCGCCCACGGCGCGTTCATCACCATCGGGACCTACCTGGGGGCGATGGGACTGTTTCTCCTCTCCTCGTCGAACGCGTCCGGGTTGGGGGGCTTTCTCCCGCTTTTGGGCGTGTTCGTGCTCGTGTTCGTCGGCCTGATGGCGCTTGGCTCGCTCGTGGAGTTCGGGCTGGTCCGCCGGCTCTACGACCGCCCCCCGATCGACCAGATCCTGCTCACGTTCGGGGTAGCGACGGTCCTCCAGCACCTCACCGAGATATTCGTCAACCTCTTTACCGCGGGGACGAGCAACCAGGCCCAGACCCCCTGGCCCGAACCCGCCACCTACGGCCCGGGGATCTTCGGCGAGAGCGTCACTGTCGCCGGCCTCAGCATCGACGGGGTGGTGATGATGGAGATCCTCGTCGGTGCCATCGTGGTCGCGGGGGTCTACCTGTTCCTCACCCGGACCCGGTACGGGCTGTACATCCGGGCCGGCAGCGAGGACAGCGAGATGGCCGAGGCACTGGGGATCGACATCCGGCGGGTGTTCACGGTCGTGTTCGGCATCGGGTCGGGACTGGCCGGCGTCGCCGGCACCTTCCTCATCTGGCAGAGCACCTACAACGTGACCGTCACTATCGGCGCCCAGGCGCTGTTACCGGCATTCATCGTGGTGGTGGTCGGTGGCCTCGGCACCTTTACCGGGACTGTGGTCGCCGCGGTCGTCGCCGGCTTCTTCTTCGAGTTCGGCGTGCTCCTCTCGACGAACGTCTTCGACTTTGTCTCCCTGCCGCAGATGTTGCTGTTCATCCTGCTGGTCGTGACGCTCATCGTCCGCCCGACCGGGATCCTCGGCGAGGAGGAGGTGGGCGGCCATTAGCTCCGACGACCCCAGCGGCTCGGGTGGTCCCGGGCCGGACGACCGCGAGGGGAGCGGGGCCGACGGGCCACCCGCCGATGACACTCCACGGAGCGAGGAGGGGCAGGCCGAGGAGGGAACACTGTCCAGAACTGCAGACCGGCTGAAATACCTCGCCGCCGCAACCGGGACCGTCCTCAGGAGCCCCACCGAGGGTGCGGTTTCACGGCGGGGGTTCTCCTGGCTCCGTGACCCCTCCTGGGTCGGCCCGATGCTCCGGAACCACCTGCTACACATCCTGGTGGTCCTGCTTCTGTTCATCTACCCCGGCGTCTACAGCATCGTCCAGCCGAGCGGTGGGGAGGGGACCGTCGGAGTGTTGCGGCTACTCCTGCCCCAGGAGTCGCTGATGTTCGAGGTGCTCATCCTCGCGCTGTTTGCTATCTCTTTCGACTTCATCAGCGGATACACGGGCTATCTCTCCTTTGGCCACTCGCTGTTCTGGGGCACTGGTGTGATGATGGTGCTGGGCTCGCGGGCCAATGCCTTCGCGGGCGCCAACATCCCGGTCCTGGAGTTTTTCGGCCCGCAGACGCCGCTGATGCAGGTGATGCTCGGCGCGATGGCCCTGTCGATGCTGCTCGCGGTGCTCATCGGTGGGGTCTCCTTCCGGTTGACCGGCGTCTACTTCGCGATGATCACGCTCGGCGTCGCCGAACTCGCCCGGTTTGTCGTCGTCGGCTACATCGGCGAGACGGGGTTGCAGGTCACCGGGGGAGAACTCGACTGGATCATCGGTCTGCCGTTCATCGGCGGGGTGAACCTCATCCCGTTCCGGGGCTCACAGGTGATACTGAACGACGTCCCGATACTGGGGACGCTCATCACAGTCATCAGTAGCCTGCCAGTCGTCGGGCCCTACGTTCCCGCGGAGATCCAGCTCGTCCCCCTGACCTCGGCGTACCTCGCGGTCGGTCTCGTGGTCGTCGTCTCCTACTTCATCTTGCAGCGGATCCTCAACTCGCCGTTCGGCCGCGTGATGCTCGCTATCAGGGAAAACGAGGAGCGCGCTAGCGCCATCGGCATCGATACCTACTACTACAAGAACGCCGCCTTCGCGATCAGCGCGGCCTTCGGGGCGCTCGCGGGCGTGTTACAGGCCGCCTGGGCCCACCAGGCAAACGCCGCCGGGGCCTTCGGCGTGCTCGAGCGTGCCGGCCCGGCGCTGATCGCGACCATCATCGGCGGGATCGGGACGCTCGCTGGCCCGTTCTACGGGACGCTGTTCGACGAGAACCTCGTCGAGGTCTTCGACCGCGACATCAAACCGTTCCTGGGCGACCTCCTCGGGGCGGAAACCCTCCAGACGACGGAGGTACTCGGGACGAACCTGAACGGGGTCATCGACATCTGGCTGACCGGCCAGGCCCAGATGTACACCGGCACGGTGTTCATCGTCTTCATCCTCTTCGTGCCCGGCGGGCTGCTCGGCACGCTCCGGCTCTACGCCGGCGGCAAGCTGAGTCGCCGCTTTGGCGACGCGCTCGCGAGCGTCGCAAACCGCGCGCGCGGCCGCCTGGGCGGCTGACTTCCGACTGTCGCCCTGTTTTTGGCGAACCTAAAAACTCAAGAGGACAGGGGCGTGACCGGGAGGTAATGGAGTACGGGTTCGAGGACCTCAGCGTCGTGATGGGGACCTACAACGAGGAGGAAGCCATCGAGACGGTACTGACGGACATCGAGGAAGCGACCGACGGGAAGGCGGAAGTCGTCTGTGTCGACAGCTCCGAGGACCGCACGCCGGCGATCGCCGCCGAGCACGGTGCCCGCGTCATCGAGCAGGAACCGCAGGGGTACGGCGTCGCCGTCCGGGCGGCGCTGCTTGCGGCCGACCGACCGGTCGTGGTCACCACCGACTGTGACGACACCTACCCCATGGAGCAGCTTCCGGAGTTTCTCTCGTATATCAACGAGGGCTACGACGTTGTCAGCGGCGACCGGCTCTACCACGGCGCCGAGGCGATGCCAGCGTTCAACAGGCTTGGCAACAGGGCCTTCGCCGCGCTCGCGAGCGTCCTCATGGGACGGCGCGTCCACGACGTGACGACGGGCATGCGCGCGTACCGCCGGGAGCTGGTCGAGAAGGTCGAGTGGACCGAGAACACCGGCCTCTCCGCCGAGTTACTCATCCGCCCGGTCATGCGCGAGTACGAGGTCCGGGAGCTTCCCATCGACTACCGCGAGCGCGCCGGCGAGACGACGCTCGACCCCATCGCCGGCGGGGCCGCCATCGGCAAGTCGATCCTGAAGGTCTGTCTGGAGGGACGGCTCCGGTGACGGCTGGCGAGAAATCGACGGCTCAGGGCCCGCGCCGGTAGCTGTCGGTCCCGCCGGGGTATCCCTGGGGATTCTCCAGCCCGACCAGCTCGGCCCCCGTCGGCGTGGTGTACAGCGCGTATAGCAGCTCGTTCACCAGGTAGAAGCGGACGCGCTCGACGGCCGAGCCCCCGGGGTCGGGGTCCGCGGCCGGGACACCCATTCCCTCCAGCGCCTCCTCCTGCCCGTCGGCGTCCAGGTCGAGAAACTCGGCGTCGTACCAGTCCCGAGTGTACTCCTCGAGGGCGGCGACCGCGTCGGCGATTCCGCGGGCGTGTGCGGGTCGGTCCCGCGCCCGCCCGACGACGTAGCGCTCGACGAACCCCGCCACGCCGGAGACCTCGCTCGGGTAGACCACGCGGGCGACGGCCCTGACAGTCTCCACTTCACGGCGGCCGAGGGGCTGCTCGCCGTCGTCTCGCTTCTCGTCACCGCCTTCGCCGTCAGGGCTGCCGTCGTCGCCGAGCGTCAGCGCACCCAGGCCAGCGGCCCCGACGCCGGCGGCGCCCAGTGCGGCCAGCGCGTCCCGTCGGGTTAGTTCGTACTCAGTCATGGAGTTCGGCCTCCAGCGTGACGTTCGAGGGGTGCACACCGGGGACGTAGGCGGCCTCACCGCCGCACAGCCGGGGTTGTCGGCAGACCTCCAGGGCCGGCGTGAGCGCACGGACCGTCCCGTTCCCGCGGTCGACCGGGAGTTCGGCCCGGTAGCTGAAACTGTCTACGGTCCCGGAGTCGACGAAGACCCGGACATCCAGGTCGTCGCGGCGGTCGACCGGCACCGCGACCGGCGCGGCCAGCGCCGGCGACCGGACGGTTGCGACCCCGCCGGCCACGGTGACGTTCAGCGAGACCGGGTCGCCGGGTTCGACCTGCAAGCCGCCGCTGGCCGTCCTGCGGCCGGTGACCTGGAGAGTCGCCCCGCGGGCATACGTCGGCATCCCGGCCCGGAGGTCGGCGTGGACTGTCTCCCCCTCGACCTCCCGGACCCGCTGGAGGTGGCCGGTGACTCCCTCGCCATCGACGGGGGCCCACTCCCCCCGGAAGACGTAGCGGTAGACCGGGCGGTTCGGAACCGCGTCGAGGACCGCGAAGGGGCGCTCCTCCAGGGCGTAGACCGGCCCCTCGTCGAGGCCGGGGTCGTTGCGCAGCGCCTGGAAGGGGTGGTTCAGCCAGTCACCGTAGGGGTCGGGCAGGAAAACCAGCTCGCGCTCCAGGGAGTGCTCTTCGAAGGGCTCGTAGGCGGACTCGTAGCGGTCGGTGACACCGGCGTTGGCAGCGAGCGGGGAGGCGACCGCTCCGACCGCGAGTGCGCCGGCCGGGACCGCGAGGACCAGCACCGCGACCGCCGCGAGCGCGCGGCCCTGCCGGCGGCCGAGCCGGGTCCGGTCGGGGAGCGTGCCTGCCCGGGGCCCGAGCCAGTCCCGGAGCCACAGCAGGCCGACCGCGCCGAAGACGGTCGTCGGAACGAGCAGGCCGACGTGGTAGTACGGCCCCAGGAAGTACAGCAGCCCGTCGCCGACGCGGTCGAGGTCACCCAGCGTGTTCAGCGTCCCCCAGAAGTACAGTTGTCCGAGAGGAACCGAGACCGCGAGTCCGGCGAGGGCGGCCGTCCGGGGGTCGACACAGCGGACGCGGCGGAACGTGGCCCCGAGGCCGAGAAGCGCGACGAGCGTCCCCAGCAGCCCGGCTGGCGCCCAGTTTGTGGCGTACCGGGCGAGGGCCCGGGCGTTGACCTCCAGGGCGAGCGGGACCGAGTAGACCCGGTCGTAGCCGAGGATCCGCCGGTAACCGAAGCCGGGACCGTCCAGCGGGGCAAAGGCCTGGTACGGGAAGGTGAGCGGCGACCCGGTCAGGGAGGCGTTGTAGCCCAGCGTGACAGCCACACCGGCCAGCCCCAGTGCAGCCGTGACGAGCTGGCGACCGACGGCCTCGCCGTCCAGCCCACGCATCGTCCAGAGCGCGTGGCCGAGAAAGGGCGCCGCAAAGAGCACGGCGGTGTAGGGGCGGGCGAAGAAGGCCAACCCGATGGCGACACCGGCCAGCGCGGCAACGCGCCGGTCGCCGGTCCGGTCGGCCCGGAGGTACGCCCACGCGAACAGGAGGTTCAACAGCAGGGTGGGAATGTAGGGGAGGAAGACGCTCGACTGGAGGAGAAAGAGCGGCGAGGCGACGAGCAACGCGGCGGCGACCAGCCCGGTCCGGCGGTCGAGGGCCTCGGCGGCGGTCGCGTACAGCAGGCCGACGCAGCCGGCGGCGACCCCCGCGAGCGCGAGCCGGTAGCCGCCCAGCAGTTCGCCGACCGCGAACATCGCCGCGGGGACGGGCGCGTACTTCGGGTACAGCCGGGAGCCGTCGGCGACGAAAAACCACGGGCGGAAGGCGTCGGGAACCGGCGGGGAGACGGAGAGTTTGCCCTCCAGCAGCATCGCGGCCTGCTGGAGGTAGACCCCCTCGTCGTGGTTGAGGCTGTGGTACGGGAACACCTCCTGGCCGAGGAGAACGACGAGGGCGGCGGTGAGGGCGGCGAGCCCGAGCGCGAGCCGTCGGTAAGTGAGACGGCCTCGAAGCGGCGTGAGTCGGGTGCGGAGCCCGGTGAGGTGGGCCCGAAGTCTCGTGAGTGGGGAGCCAGTCATCGCGGCGCGTCACTCGGCCGGGTACCAGGCCAGCGGGTGGTCGGCGACGATGTCGACCGAGACCGGTTGGCAGTGCTCGAAGGTCTCGACGTGGTTGTGGAGACACCGAACCACGTCGCCGCCCGCCAGTTCGACCCGGTAGACGAAGTTGGGGCCGGTGTACTGGCGGTGGACGACCTGGCCGTCGGCGCTGGCTTCGGTCGTGGGCGTCGCCTGGAGGTCGTCCGGCCGGACGAGCACGTCGATCTCGGCGCCGTCGTAGGCCTCGACGGGGCCGTTGAACCGGTCGGTCGGGAGCGTCCCGAGTTCGGTCTCGACAGTCTCCCCGCGTACGCGCCCCGTGAGAAAAGAGGCCCGCCCGAGAAAGGAGGCGACAAAGCGCGACCGGGGGTTCTCGAACACCACCTCGGGCTGACCCACCTGTTCGAGCCGGCCGTCGTTTACGATCGCGACCCGGTCGGAGATAGAGAGTGCTTCCTCCTGGTCGTGGGTGACCGAGACGGCGGTGACGCCGGTGCGCTTGAGGATATCCCGGACCTCCTCGCGCATCTCGACTCGGAGCCGGACGTCCAGGTTCGAGAACGGTTCATCGAGCAGGATGATCGCCGGCTCGGGGGCCAGCGAGCGAGCGAGCGCGACTCGCTGTTGCTGGCCGCCCGACAGCTGGCTTGGGGATTTCTCGCGGTGGTCGGTCATCTCGACGAGTTCGAGCAGCTCGTCGACGCGGTCCGCGCGCTCCGCGGCGGGCCAGTCGTCGATCCCGAAGGCGATGTTCTCCGCGACGGTGAGGTGGGGAAAGAGCGCGAAGTCCTGGAACACCAGCCCGATGTCCCGGTCTTCGGGAGCGACGAAGGTACCGTCGCCAGCGACGGTCTTGCCGGCCACCGAGACGGTGCCTGCGGTCGGCTCGTCGAGGCCGGCGATCAGCCGGAGTGTGGTCGTCTTGCCACACCCCGAGGGCCCGAGCAGCGTGAGGAGTTCCCCCTCGCGGACGGCCAGCGAGAAGTCCTCGACGGCCGCCTCGGGGCCGAATTCGCGGGTGACGCCGCCGAGCTCGAGGATGACGTCGGCGTCGGTCCCGGTCGTCCCGGTTCCGCCGCTTCCGCTGGCAGCCTCGCGCGCATCGGGCCGGACGTTACGTGACATCGTATCCCTCCCGGCTCAGGATGACCGCCATCGAGAGTGCCGACACCAGCACGAGCACGAGTGCCGGCACGGCGGCCTGGCCGTAGTAGCCTGCCTCCTGTACTTTCCAGATGTAGGTAACGAAAGTTTCGAAACCGAACGGGCGCAGCATCAGGGTCGCAGGCAGTTCCTTCATCGTAGTCAGGAACACCAGCGCGCCGCCGGCGAGCACGCCCGGGGTGACCTGGGGCAGGAGCGTCCGCCGGAACGAGCGCAGCGGGCCGTCACCCATCGAGCGGGCGGCCTCGCCGTGTCCGGGGTCGACCTGGAGGACCGACGACTCGATGATCCCCACCGCCTGGGGGACAAAGCGGGCGACGTAGGCGAACACGAGGATGGCGACCGTCCCGTAGAGCGCGCCGGCGACGTTGAGCCCGAAGAAGATGAGCGAGAGCCCCATCACCACGCCGGGTGTGGCGTAGCCGACGTAGGTCGCCCGCTCGGGCAGCGAGGCCAGCAGCCCGTCACCGCGAGCCGCGAGGTAGGCGACCGGGAGCGCGACCAGCACCGCGACGGCGGCGGCGGCGCCCGCGACGAATACCGAGTTCCAGACGTACTCCAGCTGGAAGGCGTAGCCGCCGGCGGCGTAGCCCGGCTCTGCCCGGAACAGCCAGCTCACGAGCGTCCCGAGCGGGACGAGCAGGCCGAGGACGGCGACGAGCCCACAGAAGCCGAGCGCGGGCCACTTCCAGGCGCCGAGTTCGAGCCGGCCGGCCCGGTGGCTCCCGCTGGAGACGTGGGCGCCCTCGGCGCTGGTGCCCAGACGGGACTCCCCCGCGAGAATGAACAGGGTGAACGTGAGCAAGACGAGCGACAGCAACGCGGCGAAGCCGAGGTTGTTCACCTGGTATTCCAGGTAGATCGCGCGGGTGAACACGTCGTACTGGAGGATCATCGGCGTCCCGAAATCGGAGAGGGTGTACAGCGCGACCAGAAGCGACCCCGCCGCGACACCGGGCCAGACCTGCGGGAGCGTGACCCGCCGGAACGCGGTCAGCCGGTCGTCGCCGAGCGTCCGGGCGGCCTCCACGACACTCCCGTCGAAGGACCGCAGCGACGCCCGAGTCGTGAGGAAGACGTAGGGGTAGGAAAACAGCGTCAGGACGACCGCCGTTCCGAACAGGCCGTAGAAGCTGCTCCGGGGGCCGACGAGCGAGGCGAAGGCGAACGCGCCGATGTAGCTGGGGACCACGAGCGGGAGCGCAGCGACCACCGTCCAGAACCGCCGGAACGGCAGGTCAGTCTGGACGGTCAGAAACGCCAGCGGGACGCCGATGAGCGCTGACGCGAGCGTGACGACCGTCACCAGCACGACGGAGTTGACGGCGATGCCGAGGGTGTCGGGTCGGAGGAAGAAGTCAAGCGCGCGGGCGGCGTCCAGTTGCGTGGCCTGGACGACGACCCAGACCAGCGGGACGAGCAGCGCGAGCGCGACGACAGCAGAGACGGCAGTCAGCGCCCCGGGGACGAACTCCCGCAGGCGGGCTCGCAGGCGACCCGAACGGGCTGTCGTTCGGCCGCTGTTCGTGACTCTGCTGGCGTCGTCGGGCATCTGTTAGAGGACGTCCGTTTCCCGCAGCAGGTCCAGGGTGGCGCCCTGGTCCGAGAGCTGCGAGAGGTCGATGTCCGGCGGGTTCAGTTCGTCGATGCTCGGGAGTCCCCCCGCCGGCGGGACCTCCGGAACGGTCGGATAGGCGAACGTCCGGGTGGCGAAAAACTCCTGCGCTTCGGCCGAGAGGAGGTGGCGCACCAGTGTCTCCGCGAGGTCCAGCTTGTCCGTCCCGCGGATGGCGAGCGCGCCGGAGGCGTTGATGAGCGCGCCGGCGTCCCCGCTCGTGAAAGCCAGGTCCAGCGGCGCGTCCTCGCGGGAGTTTCGCACGCGGAGGGCGTAGTAGTGGTTCGCAAAGCCGGCAGCGAGTTCGCCGTCGGCGACGCTCGTCGAGACCAGGAACTCGTTGTCGAACGAGAGGGTCCCCATCTCCCGAAGGTCGACGAGCCACTGGCGGGTGGCCTCATCGCCACGGAGTAGCCGCATGGCGGTCACGAAGGACTGAAAGGCACTGTAGCTCGGTGCCCAGCCCAGGTCGTTCTCGAAGGCTGCAACCTCCGGAAAGTCCTGAACGGTGTCCGGGATATCGCTCGCCGAGAGCCGGTCGGTGTTGTAGGGGACCGCGCGGGCCCGGCCGGCGACCCCGACCCAGCTGTCGGTCGCAAAGTCGCCGTCGGGCATGTCGGTCACCTCGGAGGACAGCGACTCGGCGGCGTTCTGCTGGGCGACGGCAGCCAGCGAGCCGGCGTCGACCGAGATGAACACGTCCGCCCGGCTGCTCCCCTGCTCGACCTCGGTGACGATGGTGTTCGCGAGACTCGCGGAGGAGTCCATGTTCTGGTTGTACGAGAAGTCGTCGTACATCCGCGAAAACAGGTCGAGCAGGTCCAGGTAGAGTCCACCCTCGCCGCCGCCGATGTAGAGGTTCAGCTCCCCCGAGAGGTCCGGGAGGTCGGCGATACGGGTTCCGCCGAGGTCGCCGCGGGACTCGACAAGTGGCCCCGAACCGCGAAACTGGGCCAGGCCGACGTCACCGGCCGACGGGTCACCAGCGTCTCCGCCGAGCGATCCGCCACAGCCAGCGAGTGCGGTCGCACCCGCGAGCCCCGTAGTCGCGAGCAGTTGCCGCCGCGAGAGGCGGTCTACCGGTCCGTCCGCCCGTCGGTCCGTCGGTGGTGTCGTGTCGTCTGTCATGTATCAGTCGTCCCCCACAGTCTGTGCGACAGCGGTCGGCTGCGTGTCGGTTAGCGCGGCGAGACAGTCCAGCCAGTCGAGCGTGTACTCCCCGCAGTGGTTCAGGAAGGCGCCGTTCTCGTAGGCGGAAAAGTCGCCATTCGCGAGCCGGCGTGCGATGTCGCGGGCGACGCCGGCGTAGCTGTCGGCGTCGGCCCCCGCCTCGTCGACCACCTCCCAGATGTGCTCGTTGAGCTCCAGGCCGTGGACCTCGTTGGTCAGGTCCGAGAAGGTCGAGCGGGGTGCTTTGTTGTGCTCACAGAGCGGCCGGCCGTTGTATACCTGCTTGCCCAGCACGTCGCAGGCTCGCTTGAGGAAGAGGCCACTCCAGATGTCGTCGAAACGGCCGACCGCCCACTCGTTGTCGTCCATCGGGAG
>CAZOWU010000017.1:16687-17669 GCA_964583735.1 uncultured Halobacteriales archaeon
AGAAGGCAGGAACGACCTCCCGGCGGAAGGCCAGGTTCATCGAGCAGACGGTGAGGTAGTTCCCGGGCGCAACCACGAAGTCCGCCTCGAAATCCGCCGGACTCGTCCGGGTCTGGGCCTGTCCCCGGAGGTCGCCGTCCATCAGAATCCGGACCGCGTCGAGGTCGGGCACGTTCGTCCAGAGTCCCTGCGAAGCGACGACATCGTCGACGTCCGCAGTCGTGCGCCTGACGGTCTCGTCCATGGCGCTGTAGGGGTAGCCCCGGGGGTAGAGGCCGTGCTCGTCGGCGTTCTGGTAGAGGACGTTCACCCACTGCTCGTCCGAGGAGACGGCCTCGAGTTCGCCCTCGAAGGCGAGGTTCCGGAGGTGCCGGCCGAAGAAGTCGAACTCGTCGTGGGGCAGGGTGTCGTCGTCGATGAGGACGCCGTACTCGTAGTCGCCGGCCCACAGGTACAGCAGCCCGAAGCTGGTCTCGGCGTGGCTGGCTGCCGGAATCAGGTCGGCGTACTCGCCGAGCCCGCGGGCCTCGAACCAGGCGTCGCGGCGCGGGCCGTCGAACACCTCGCCGTCGACGTCGAGGTCGTCGAGCATCGTCTCCATCCCGTCGACGTCGCAGAACTCCTCGGTCACGAGCAGGAACTGCAGCCGGTCGGTGTCGAACCCGTGGGACCGCGCGTTCTCGACGTAGGCGCGGACGCATTCGGGTTCGCGGACCGTCGGCACGATAACGCAGATGTCGGTCATCTCGCTTGGCAGTATTTTAGGCAAACCTAAAAGACTGCCGGAACGCGCTCGCCGTGGCTACAGGCGGGTCGCGCCGAAGACCGCGATACCGACCGACACCGCGCCGACGATTCCCACGACGACCAGCGGGTCCATGCCGAACACCTGCTGGCCGGCACCGTCACCCCCCTCGGTCGGGTCGTCGGTCGGGGACGGGGTGGAGTCGTCGTCGGGCTCGGTGGGCGTCGGCTCCGGCTC
>CAZOWU010000018.1:0-17444 GCA_964583735.1 uncultured Halobacteriales archaeon
CTCACGTGGCGCGTATCGAACGGAAGGACTCACGCTTCTTCAACGGCAAGTGTAAGTTTCCAACTGGGAACCGGCCTGCCGCGCGCGTCCGTCTCCCCCTCCTCAAAGTAGCCGAAGTGGTACTCGCCCAGCGGGAAACACTCGTCTTCGTTGGGGTCGGTCCAAACCTCGTATTCGAGGCTCACTGACTCATCCGGGGCCAGAACCGCATCCGGGCCAGCTCCGCCGGACCCCTGCGTTTCGGTCAGTTTCCAACAGCCCGCCCACGTCTGCCCTGTGAAGTCGTAGGAGGGCTCAGCCAAGATGAGGCCGGTTCTGTACGTCTCACTCGTCCTGCTTGAGGGGAGGTAGGTCCCGTCGATGCCGACCTCCTGTGACAGCTGGTTGGTCCAGGTGACCCGGAGTCGTGCCGTGTGGTCGACGGTTACGGGCGGGTCGAGCATCTCGGCAGCCAACGCAAGCCGCGTTGCCTCCGTCTCGGCGATAGAGAGGCGACGGGGGAGAGGATTCCCAAGCACGGGGGCTAAACAACCCGACAAGCCGACAGCCGTGCCAGTGGCGGCAGACGCGAGGACCATCCGGCGTTTCATACTGCCAGTGGCATACGCTCATGTGTAAATTCAGTTGCCAGAAATCAAGACCGCAACGAGCGGAACTGCCGTAGAATGACCGTCGAATCCCCTCTATCTTGCAGAATACGCCTTGACTTATTCGAGATCGCGGGGGTCGATATGCTCGATTTCCGGAATTTCGGGAAACAGCGTGTCCGTGGAGACGATCGGCTCGTCGAGGACAGCCGCACTGCCAAGATGCACCCCATCGAATACGTTCAGGGCTTCGTGCTGTGCTCGGAGCTCGGCCGCGGCGTCTAGTACGTCACTGGTTAGCGGTACCGAATCGATGTTTCTACTGGCAATCTCCTGGTGCGCCCGGACGACGCGGTCACGATCCCACATGTCTTCCATCACGTACTGGAGTTCGATGCCAGTCGCAACAGACGTCTTCGGTTCTTCGACCGAATCGACATCGACGTCACTCGCTAGCCAGTCATCGGCTTTCAGCTCCGCAAGGATGACATCGAGGTCAAGATACACGTTTTCGGTCCAGCCGTTCTTCGACGTCGGTTCGCGCTCCGCTGTCCGCCTGTTCGTGGAGCCGTTCCAGGTGCTCTTCCCGAATAACAAGTCGAGCACCGTATCGGAGCGCCTCTGACCGCGACCCGAAGATGCCCTCCTCGACGAGCCTGTCCAGACGGTCGACGAGTTCCAGCGGGAGAGAAACCGGAACTGATTGTCGGTCGCTGCTCATACCTCCACTTAGTCTATACATTTGTATAAATATTTCCCGGCGATCGAAACGGGATGCTCTCGACCTGTCGCTAACGATGCGGACACCGCGATTTGCCCACCCAACTGTGCAGGACATGCGCTCTATATACAGCACGGCAGTTGGGACATATCATTCGTCGCGAGTTCCGGCAGTATTGCGAACGCCGCCGACCGGCAGGACCAGCGAATCCAGAACTGCCCGGAGGATTCTGCCGGATGCCGGGCGGATTTGCAGGCTCGGAAACGCGGCCTCCAGTATTAATGGGGTGACTTCCGTCGGGTCGGGCATGGGAGCGAACCCCCCGCTCGAGCAGTCGAACAGTCCCTCCGACCCGCCAGCCGTCTTCGACCGCCTCTTCGACTGGGCGATCGGCGCACTCCTGGGCATGGCCGGCCTCCTGAGCGCCCTCGTCGGCGGGTCGCTGTACTACGTCGTCGACCGCGCCACCGTCGCCGACGTCATCACCACAGGCGAGTTCCGGTCGGATGTGCTGACCGAGACCGAGGCCGTCGACCTGCTGTGGGCGTTCAGTCAGTGGGTCGGGCTCGGGCTCGTGGCCCTCGGCGTCTTGAGTGTGGTCGTCGGCCTTGCGGTGGTCGTCGCCCACGGTCGGGCGCGCCGTGACGACCGACCCACGCCACGGTGGATCCTCGGCGTGGTGGGTGCGATGGTCGGGACACTCCTCGGGTTTATTCCGCTGTCCCCTGCCCTCGGCGGCGCGGTCGCGGGCTACCTCGACCCCGACCCGGCGGCGAGTGGGGTCGGTGTCGGCACTATCGTCGGCCTGTTCGCGGCGTTGCCCGCGTTCGTCGTCACGCTCTTCGTGGGAGTTGGCCTGGTCGACGGCCTGCGACCCGGCCTCGTTCCGCCAGCCACGGCCATTCTCGCGGTCGCAGTCCTGGGCTTTCTGGTGTACCTCGTGGGACTGAGCGCAGTCGGCGGCTATCTCGGACGCTGGGTCCGGGACAACTGATACTGCCGGCTGTCCCTTCGTGAAGAGACGTGCCACCCGGGGATGGCGAGATTCTTCCCAGACGTACAGCCGGCAGTATGAGCCCCCTCCGTTCCGTCCGACTCCGTCTCACCTGGTCCACACACTCGCGAGTCGACGGCGGGGTCAGATCCGGACGCAGACCGCGCGGCTCTTGATTCTCCAGCCCAACCGGAGGTATGAACATCTTCTGGCACCGGCGAGACCTGCGGATCCCCGACAACCGCGGGCTCGCGCTGGCTGCAAACGACGGCGAGGTACTCCCGGTCTCCGTGGTCGACACCGACCTCCTCAAGCAGGTCGGCAAGCGCCAGCGGGCCTTTTTCGGGAACGGCGTCCGGGAGCTGAAACGGCGCTACCGCTCGCTTGGTGGCGACCTGCTCGTCCGGGCCGGCGCGCCCGCGGACGTGCTGGCTGACGTGGCCGAAGAGTACGGCGCCGACCGGGTCTACTACAACCGCCACTACCGGCCAGCACGGCGCAACCGCCAGCGCCGCGTCGACGACCGCCTCTCTACTGAGGCTGTCGAGGACCTGCTACTCGTCGACCCGCGGCGCCTCGACTCCCGGTACGAAAACCACAGCCGCTTTTACGACGACTGGCAGGACGAACACAAGCTCACACCGTTTTCGGCACCCGAGGAGGACCAGGTTGTCGACGCCGACGACGACACCGGGGCGCCGGACATCGAGGCCGACATCGACCTGCCCGAAGCCGGCTACCGGGCGGCGCGCGACCGGTACAACCGGTTTCTCGACGCCGGTATCGAGACCTACAACGACACCCGTGACGACATGCGTCTGGCCGTCGAGCGCCCGGTGGGAGCGGTCTCGCGACTCTCACCCTACCTCGCGGCCGGCATGCTGGGAGTCCGGGAGGTCTGGGCCGACGCCAGCGAACGCTACGACGCCGCGAGCGGGAGCGCCCGCCGTAACATCGACAAGTTCCGCTACGAACTCTCCTGGCGCGAGCAGAACTACCACCTGCTGTACTACAATCCGACGCTGTTGACCGAGAACTACAAGCAGTTCCCAAACCAGATCGACTGGGAGAACGACCCCGACCACCTGGAAGCCTGGAAGCGCGGCGAGACCGGCTATCCCTTCGTCGACGCGGGAATGCGCCAGCTGAACGAGGAGGGATACATCCACAACCGTCCGCGCCAGAACGTCGCCTCGTTCCTGACGAAACACCTGCTTGTCGACTGGCGGGAAGGCGCACGGTACTTCGCCAGACAGCTCCTCGACCACGACCCTGCCAACAACTACGGCAACTGGCAGTGGACGGCCTCGACGGGGACGGACTCGGTCGACGTCCGCATCTTCGACCCGGTCGCCCAGATGTCGAAGTACGACGACGGCGCGACCTACGTCAAGGAGTACGTCCCGGAACTCCGGGACGTGCCCGCCGACACGGTGGTCGACTGGCCGACCCTGCCGAAATCGAGACGCGAGGACTCCGCTCCCGGCTACCCCGACCCAATCGTCGACCGGAACCAGGCGTACGAGCGGGCCCAGCGTGTCTTCGAGGCGGCGCTGGGCAAGCGATAGAAGCGGTAGAAGCGGTAGAAGCGGTAGACGGCCGCTCCGCTACTGTTCCTCGACCCGCACCGAGCAGTAGAGACAGACCGTCTCACCGCCGACGTAGTTCACGTCGTGTTCCCCACAGTCCGGACAGCGGTAGGTGTCGTTGTTGTACTCCGTCGAGCCGCGGGGGAGGTGTAGCTGGCCGCCTTCGAGGACGCGGTCGACCGCCTCAGGGAGCGTCCGTGACTTGTACCGGGCGCGGTGGGCCAGGTACTCCTCGCCCTCAGGGTCCGGACCGTGGAGGTCGTCCCACTCCACGCCCCGGTAGTTCCGGCTGGCGTGCAACAGCAGACTGTTCGCAGCGTCGAACAGCGGTCCGGTGGCGGCATCGAGCGGGTCGTCGGGGTGGTGGGCCCGGTGGAGCCGTTCGGCCCGGTCGTAGGCGTCCGCCGCGGCGTCCTCGGCGCCCCGGACGACGGCAGCGTCGGCGACGAACTCCTGACAGACGGCCCGCGAGACGCCCTCTCGAACGTGGTCGCGGGCGTCGAGCGCGAGCGGGGCGACGGTGAGTGCGCGGTAGCGGGCGCGGTCCTCGGCGCCGGCCAGGCGGTAACACAGCCCGGCAGTGAGCAGGAAGGACAGCCCCGCAGCCGGGCGGTCGCGGGCTCCCGGGGCGAGCACGTCCCCGCCGGTGCCGTCGCTTCGCTGGCCATCGCCCAGGTCGCGGTGCGCGGCCCGGGTGTAGGCGTCACCGGCCGTCTGCCAGTCCCGCTCTACCAGCGCCGAGATGGCCGTCTCGCGGTGTGGGTTCGACATACAGTTGTTGGGGGCGCGAGCCCTAAGTGTGGCGTCCCTACAGGGTAAGCCCGATGTGGCTGGCGGGTAGCCCGCCGGCGTCCTCCACGTCCGCACGCTCGGCGAGCAGCGCCGTCCCGAGCTGTCTCGCCAGACCGTCGGCGTCCCCGACCGCGTCCGCGAGTACGGCAGCGCCGGGTGGCGTCCCCGGGATGGCATCCCGGATAGCCGCCGCGTCCGGGTCGGACAGTCCCTCGGCGACGTCGCGAAGCTGGAGCGCGGTGTGGACGCCGGCGGTCAGGTAGCGGGCCGCTCGCCCTTCCGGCTCCGGGATTGCGGTGATAGTCGAGAGGTAACTCGCGGCGTGTGTGTCCTCGATGTCGACCTCGCTCTCGATGAACTCGCGAACGGCATCCCGGTCTGGCGCGGTCGCGAACGCCTCGCAGGCTGCCCCGTACAGGCGACCCTCTTCCTCGGCGATCTGGTGGAAGACGTTCCCGACGACAACGGCGTCGGCGCCCGCATCGAGCACTGTCCGGGCGTCCTCGCGGTTGTCCAGGCCACCGCCGTACCAGACCCGAGACCAGGAGACGCCGTCGTCGATCGCCTCCAGGAGACCGACTGCCTCGTCGCCGCCGAAGGTGCCCGAGTACTCCAGGTAGACTACCTCGCTGTCGAGGTGGGCCTCGGCGGCCATGGCGCGGTGTTTCGCTGCCTCGGGGTCGAGCAGGTCCGCCTCGGTGACGTTGGCCTCGCGGGCGGCGGCGCTGTCGAGGTTCATGATGATGTAGGCCTCGAAGACCGCCTCCTCCATCATCCAGACGCCGGCAAACGCCGAGAGCCGGTCACCGAGCCCCTCGCCCAGCGGGAGCGGGAGTTTCCCGTCGATGTACGCGGGGGCGAGTTCCTCGCGGACGTGGTCGATGCCCCGGCCGAGTTTCCCCACGAGTGCCTCGCTGTCGCCGTTGAGCACTTCCGGGACGGCCATGAAATCGGCGGCGTCCCGGGTCTGCTCGGTGACGTGGTCGGCGGCGCTCGGCTCGTGGAAGGCCGGCACCTCGGCGGCGTTGACCACCCCGAAGGTCTCCTCTGTGTTGTGGTCGGTGACGTCCTGTGAGCCGCCGACGGAGACCGCGCCAGTGTGGGAGAGATACAGCGGGTAGGCCAGCGGGACCTTCTTTTCGCGTTCCGGGTCGACCTTCGTGATGTGGGTCCAGTCCGCAGGGATGGGGTTGGTATCGAGCGAGAGTACTGTCCGCCCACCGACCGAGACGAGCCGTCCGAACCTGCTCACCCGTCGAACCAGGGACGCGAGACGCGACATGGTGGTATATCTTGCTGCCGCTATCAAAAGTGTAGCCACTTCGGGCTCCCGTGGTAGCCGGTCATCTCCGAGCTGTGGAGCTGGGAACCGCTCGGCCCGTCACCGGCTGCCCGGCAGCAGCTCCGGCTCCCCGTCACGGTAGATGTACTCCGTCGCGATGCCGGTCAGCGCGGAGTCGGCGGTCGTCGCGTGGGCCTTCGCCAGGTCGAGGTAACCGTTCGCGACGCCGAGGACCCGGTCGTAGGCGACCCGGTCGCTCCCCGCGAGCAGGTACTCGGCGGTCACCGGCGTCAGCTGCCCCTCCCGCATGTCGGCGGCGTAGTCGTCCACGTCGTCCAGCCAGACCTGCGCGCCGATGATCGCCAGGACGATCGACCGCTCGAAGGCCGGCGAGACCGGCAGGTCGGCCGCCCGGTACATCTCCACCATCCCCTCGTAGATGACACCGACGCGGTCGTACTGAGTCTTGATGTAGGGAAGCTCCCGCTCGGTCTCCCCGAACGCGTCGGGCGGGTCCGGGAAGTTGGCGTCGCGGTACTCCACCCGGACCGCCTCGAGGGCGTCCCCGTCGCCGTCCTCGGCACGGGTCATCAGCCGCCGGAAGTGTGGGTCCCGTGTCTGGTGGCGCTCGGAGACCTCGACGGCCCGCTCGTAAGCCGCAAAGACGTCGTCCGGAAACGCCGAAAAGAGTTCGGCGACCCGCTCTTCGAGCGTCTCCTGGGCGAGTTCGGCTACGCGGCGGCGCTGCTCGTCGGTGGCAGTCACGCCGCCGATGTCCACTTCGAAGTCACCGTACTCCGCGTCGTTGATCGCATCGCGCATGTCCCCGTCGACGAGCGCCTCCACGACCAGGCGAGTCAAGCGGTCGGCGCGGGCGTCCTCGCAGTCCGCCCGGCGGTAGAGGTAGCCAAGCGTCAGCTTCGCCGGGAGGATCAGCTTGGTGTCGTACGTGAAGTCCACGGGCGCGGCGAACTCGGCTTCGGCGCGGTCCTCGACCGCCGAGAAGGCGTCGTCGACGAGGCTCTCGGTCACGTCGTCGACCTGGCTCTTGAGCCGGAGGCTACCGTAGTCGAAAACGCCCGAGTCACCGTAGTAGCCCAGCACTGCCTGCAGGGCGGTCGGCAGTGCCCTCCGGGCAGCCAGCCAGCCCGCGCTCGCTCGGAGCATCGACCGGTGTTCTGTCGGGCGGGGGCTTTAGCGTGGTGGTGTCCGGCCCTGTCGGTGCCGACAGCGGCACCACCGGCCACGAGACCCTGGAGCGTGTGGTGGTTCGAGTAGCAAGACTGATTAGCCGAACACGACATATGCAGGCATGGACGACCGTTACGACGTGGTGGTCGCCGGGGCCGGACCGGCGGGGGCACAGTGTGCCCGCGACCTCGCTGGCCGGGACTACGACGTGCTCGTCCTCGAAACCGAGTCCGAGGAGGAGTTCCCCCGGCAGAGCAACAAGTCGACTGCCGGCACCTTCCCGTCGATGATGGCCTCCTTCTCGGTTCCCGACGAGGTCGTCATGAACTTCACCGACACGGTGGTACTGGAGTCACCGAACAACTACACTGTCCAGGAACAGGCCGGTGCGGTGCTGGAGTTCGCCGACTTCAAGCGGTTTCTGGTCCGTGATGGCCGCGAGCGGGGAGCCGACTACCGCTTCGACGCCCGGGTGTCCGGTCCCATCACCGAGGACGGAGACGTGGTCGGGGTCGGGTTCAACCGCGACGAGCAGGTCTTCGCCGACATCGTGGTCGACGCGACGGGGCCGTCGGCCCAGGTTGCCCGCGAGCTGGGGATCAGTGACCTCGAGCGCGAACGCCAGGCCATCGGCATCGAGTACGAGTTCGACGGTGTCGCGGTCGACCACCCGGGCTACGCCGACCTGACCGACACGATGATGCTCCGCCTGGACCACGACCTCGCACCCGGTGGCTACTCGTGGGTCTTCCACACCGGCGGGGAGACGGCGAAGGTCGGACTCTGCTACATCCAGAACGACTACCACCGGAAGCGGGCCGACGATGGGATGGTCGTCGACGACTACCTCGAACGCTGGCTCGAAACCGACCCCCGGTTCGAGTCCGCCACGAAGCTCGAGGGCAAACAGCACCGTGGCTCCGCGCACATCCAGCCCCCCGGACAACTCTCCACTGACAGCTTTATGGCAATCGGCGACACCGTCCCGACCGTCGACCCGCTGTGGGGCGAGGGGATCCGCAAGGGGATGAACTCTGCGCGCGCGGCGGCCGTGACGGCTGACGCCGCCCTCACGCCCCGCGAACCCGACACCTCCGCGGAGGCGATGTCAACCTACGCCGAGCTCTGGCACAGCGAGGTCGCGCCAAAGGCCCGGACCCGCCTGTTCATGACCGAGTTGCTCTACTATGCGCCAAACGAACGCTACGACCAGCTGATGGCCGACCTCAACGCGACCGACCAGGATACCCTCGCCGAAGTCAACGGCGGCGACCCCATGGCGATGGGGAAGCTGCTCCACCTCTCGGACCTCCCGATGCTCGTCGACTTCGCACGCAAGCGCCTGGACTACCACGTGCCCACGCAGTCCCCAGGGGCCGCCGCATCTGCGCTATACAGTGCCCTCCTGGGCCGCCGGTAGGCCGGCCGCGAGCAGTTCGGAGCGACCCACCAAACTGACGCTGACGGTCGTGTCGTCCTGCGAGACGCTTGCCGTGTCGAGGAGGACAGCCAGCGTCGGCCGGCGCCGCCTGTCGCGGCTTCGCAACCGCTTTGCCGTCTGCGCCCCGACACGCTCGCGTATGAGTCAGGACACCGTCCCGGAGCGCGTGCCGATGGCCGACGGAATGCCGATGCTCGGCCTGGGAACCTGGGAGAACGACGACCACAGCCAGTGCGTCGAGAGCGTCCGTACTGCCCTGGAGATGGGGTACCGCCACGTCGACACCGCACAGGCCTACGGCAACGAGGCCGCCGTCGGCGAGGCGATCGCCGCCGCGGACGTCGACCGCGCGGACGTGTTCTTGGCCACGAAAGTGTGGACATCGAATCTCTCGCCCGAGGCCGTCCTCGCGAGCGTCGAGGACAGCCTCGGCCGGCTGGGCACAGACTACGTCGACCTACTGTACGTCCACTGGCCGGCCGGCGACTACGACCCGCCGGAGACCCTGCGGGCGTTCGACGAACTGTCCGACGACGGGACGGTCGAGCGGGTCGGGGTTTCGAACTTCGAACCCGGGCACGTCGAGACGGCCCGCGAGCACCTCGACGCGCCGGTCTTTGCCAACCAGGTCGAGATGCACCCGCTTCTCCCCCAGACCGAGCTCCGGGAGTACGCCGCCGAGACCGGCCTCGAGCTGGTGGCCTACTCCCCGCTGAAGCGCGGTGGCGTGTTCGAGGACCCCACGCTGACTGCGCTCGCCGAAAACCACGGTGTCAGCGCCGCGCAGGTCAGCCTCGCGTGGCTCCGCGAGAAGGGTGTCACGGCCATCCCGAAGGCGACGAGCGAGGCACACATCAGGGACAACTTCGAGAGCCTCTCCCTGTCGCTGTCCGACGAGACGGTCCAGCGAATCGACGACATCGACCGGCGGGACCGCCAGCTCGACCCCGACTTCGCGCCGGGGGCCTGGGGCTGACTACCTCCCGGGGACCCACCGACACGACAGGACCGGCGACACGAAGACATATACTCCCCCCCGCATTTAGGCTCGCACATGTCCACCCAGGAGGGGCTCGCCGGCGCAATACAGATCGACTTGGTCCGTCTCCACGAAACCTGGATGGAGTTCATCTACCCCCGCCAGCGGAGGGCCGAGCACACCGTGTTGGGCAAGTGGACCCCGGACGGTGGCGCCGAGGCCTTCTTCTACCGGCTGTGGAGTGCAGTCGGGGTCCCCGTGGTGGGGCTCGTCTACCCGCTCGTGTTGTTCGGCTACTTCATCCGGTTCCAGAGCCGCCGTGTGAACGTCACCGCCGAGCGGCTCGGTCTCGTCGGGGTGTTACTCCTCTTCGTCCTTCTGTGGGGTGCGCTGTCGGCTGTGGTCAGGTTCGTCGCCCCCGGCAGTTTCGTCTCCGGCGGTGTCATCGCCGTGCTGGCGGCGAGCGCCGTCGCCGTCGTCGCGGCCGGCCTCTCCTATGGCTTCTGGCGGCTCGGCGGGCGGGTGACGACGGTGCTTTTGGCCTACCCCTTCGCCATGACGGCTATCTTCCTCCCCCCGGTCGTCGCCGCGCTCTACTCGACGGCGCTGGCCGACATCGTGCTGTCGGGGACGGACTCGCTTGCGGTCTGGTTCGTCCAGGAGGGGCCGGACCTGTTCGGGCTCACCGACTACCTCGTCGCCGAGTTCGACCTCGAGGGCGTGGGTTACGTCCTGCTGTGGTTCGCCATCGCGGTCCCACTCGGGTGGCTGCTGGGCGGCGTCGTCACCCTCGCGGACCTCGTCCGGCCGACGCCGGAGTGAATGACTGAACGTATTTGAGCGTTCGTTCCCAAGTGTGGCTGTCCATGAAGTATGACTTCGTCCGTTCGGTCGCCCCGCTCGTCCTCATCGTCGCCGTGGCCACCGCGGCACTCCCGGCGATGACGCCGATGGAGCTGTCGACCGTCATGATGATGGTCCTCCCGTCGATGGTTGTCTTCTCGGTCGTGGCCTTCTTCCTGGGGATGAAACACGGGGAGTCCCGGACAGCGCGGTAGCTACAGGACGGCAGCCGGGTCGACGTCCCCGTCCGCACCGACGACTAGGGACGCCTCCACGTCGTCGGCGTTGACGCCGACGGCAAGGCCGGTCGCCACCACGGCCGCCCCCGCGAGCATGGGCGCGAGCACGCCCGCCGCGAGCGTCCCTCCGACTTCCTTGCCCGACCCCACGAGCGGGGCGGCGAGCGCCACCCGGTCGTCCTCGCCGAGCCCGTACTCGTCGGTCACCCGCCGGGCGGCCCCGACGAGGTCGCCGTGGCTGTACCCTGCGAGCAGGTCGTCGTCTGCGGCCGGGGGGTCCGGGGGCTGCATCGGGTTCTCGCTCCAGCGCTCGCGCTCGAAGTGGACGACTCCCGACGCCTCCGGCGGTCCACCGTAGGCCACGAGCGACGTGCCCGGCGCCGCCTCGTACTCGTCGACCCACGCGGCGGGGAGGACAGCCACCCGGCCCTCGACTGCACTATCGGTCGTGGGGTCGAGGTCGACGGTCGCACCGAGCTGTGCCGCCCCGAGGACCCCGAGCAGCGGGTCTGCGCTGTCCAGCCATCCCAGCGCTCCGTCCGGGCCGCTATCGGGCTCTTTTGGCCCGACGGCGACCGTCGCCATCGCACCCCCCCGCAGGCCGTAGTGACGCAGGAGATTTCCGCCCTTCCAGACGCTCGTACAGATGTCGTCGTACCGGTAGTCCGTCGTCCGGCCGGGCACCGAGAGTGCAACGCCCTCGCGGTCCCTGCCAGCCGCGACCAGGTCGGCGACTGTCTCCATACCCGTCCTTCGGCTGCGCGGCGAAAAGCCCGTCGCGTGGCGACCACGGGGTATTTTCCGCTGCCGCGCGCAGGGTCGGGTATGCCCTCCACCCGCCGACTCGCCGACCTCCGCGACCGCCTCACCGCCCCGCGAAACGCCGCGATCCTCGCGGCGGTCGCCGTTGCCATCCCCGCAGCCTACGGCTTTCACACCGCCTTCGATGCCGACCAGGGTGATTTCCTGCTGTTGCTCGCGCTGGGTGTGGGCGTTCCGACGGTTCACAGCCAGCATGGGCCCCAAGAGCACATCTTGACGGCCGTCGCGTGGGTTCTGGGTGCCTGTGCTGTCGTCGGCCTCCTCTTCGTCGCGGTCTACGTGGCCGCGCTGTCGGTCACCTCGACTGTTCCCGCGGGCGCCGTCGCGTTCCTGGTCGCGTACCTCGGTCCGCTCGCGGTGCTGTGGGTATGGAATCAGTGAACAGCCGCCAGCACCCGCGCGTCGGTGTTCGGACCCCCGCGTTCAGAAGGTGTCCCGTATCTTCTCGAAAAAGCCCTGTTCGACCTCGATCTCCTCGCCGCCGGCCTCGGCGAATCGCTCCAGAGCGTCGCGCTGTTCCTCGTTGAGGGAGTCGGGTGTGACGACCTGCATGTCGACAAAGAGGTCGCCCTGGCCGCGGCGCTGGAGGCGGGGCATCCCCTCGTTGCGAAGCCGGAATCGTTCGCCGCTCTGCGTCCCGGCGGGCACCTCGAGTTCGACCATCCCGTCGAGGGTCTCCACCTGGACCGTGTCGCCGAAGACGGCCTGGGGAAAGGAGACTGGCTCGTGGGTGTAGAGGTCGTCGCCATCACGCTCGAAGTCGGGGTGGTCCGCGACATCTGCCTCCACGAGCAGGTCGCCGTTGCGTGCCCCGCGCTCGCCGGGGGCGCCCTCGCCGCTCATTCGGAGGGTCTGTCCCGAGGAGATCCCCGCAGGGATCTCGACGGTCAGCGTCGTCTCCTCGCGGACGATACCGTTGCCGCCACACGTCGAGCAGGTCTCCTCGTAGATGGTGCCCTCGCCCTCGCAGCGCCGGCAGGTCGAGGTCTGCTGCATCCGGCCCAGCGGCGTCTGCTGGACCTGCGTGGTCTGCCCACGGCCGTTACACTCCGGACAGGTGTGTGAGTCGGTCCCCGACGGGTGGCCGGTCCCGTCACAGTCCGGACACCGCTCGGGCCGGCGCACGGTGAGCTCCTTCTCGACACCGTTGTAGGCTTCTTCGAGGGTGACTTTCAGCCCCGTGCGAAGGTCCTGTCCCTGGCGTGGCCGGTCCCGGCTCCGGCCGCCACCCCCGCCGAAGAACTGCTCGAAGATGTCCTCCATGTCGCCGAACGGGCCACCACCCCCGAAGGGGTCGCCACCCACCCCGCCAGCGCGCCCCCCACGGCCATCGGTGTCCGTTGCGCCACGCTTCTTTGCCTCGATGAACTGCTCGTGACCCATCTGGTCGTACATCTGGCGTTGTTCCTCGTCTGTGAGGACTTCCTTTGCGGTCTTTGCCTTCTTGAATTTCTCCTCGGCGTCGGGGTCGTCACTGACGTCCGGGTGGTACTCCCGGACCTTCTCGCGGTAGGCCTCGTCTATGGTCTCCTCGGAGGCGTCCTGGGAGACGCCGAGGATGTCGTAGAAATCCTCCGTCATCAGTTACTCCGGTGTAGCCGGTTCGAACACTAAAACCGTCCGGGTTGGCGGTCCGATACACCACGGTCCCAGCAGCGTCGCGAGTTCGCCCGACTGCCGGGCCTACCGGTCGCCAAGCATCGCCTTCAGCACCGACGGCGCGTTCCGCAGTCTGTTCGCCACCTCCGAGCCGTACATTACCTCCATCGCCTTCCCGAGCACCTCGGGGGTGTCCTCGTCGTAGGGGAACCACCACAGGTCCCGGAACCGCCCCGTCCGCAGCCCCGTTTCGCCCTCGGCGACGTGGACGTGTTTCGCCCGGGTGACGGACTCGACGCCCCACCGGCCGTGTGAGAAGTCCCCGCCAGTGTCCTTGTAGCCACCCCACGGCGTCGCGTGCAGGCCAAAGGTGTAGAGGTGCTCGTTGACCGTCACCGTCCCGGCCTCGATCCGTCGGGCGACCGCCTCGCCGCGGTCGGTCTCGGTAGTCCAGACGCTGCCCGTCAGGCCGTACCGCGTGTCGTTTGCCCGGTCCACGGCGTCGTCGATATCCGAGTAGGACATGACCGGCAGGACCGGCCCGAACGTCTCCTCGCGGACCACCGGCATGTCGTCGGTCACGCCCGTCAGCACCGTCGGCGCGTAGAAGTGGCCCTCCCGCTCGAGTGGTTCGCCACCGGTCAACACCTCCGCACCCATCTCGACGGAGCGCTCGACCTGGGAGTGCAACCGCTCGACGGCCTCCGCGCTGATCAGCGGGCCGACCTCGACGACACCGTCGTCCTCGCTGGCCCCGACGCGGAGCCCCTCGACGCGCTCGAGGAGCATCCGCCTGAGACGCGGCTCGATTGCGTTGTGGGCGTACACGCGCTTGACGGCCGCACAGGACTGGCCCGCGTTCGCGAAGCGCGCCCACAGGATGCCGTCCGCAGTCAACTCGAGATCCGCGTCCGGCATGACGATGGCCGGGTCGCTCCCGCCACACTCCAGACAGACCGACGTGCCCGTCCCTGCGGTGACCTCCCGGAGGTGGTTTCCGACCTCGGTGCTCCCGGTAAAGGAGAGGTGGTCCACACCGGACTCGGCGAGTGCCTGTCCCGTCACCTCGCCGCGGCCGGGGACGACGTGCAGCAGGTCCTCGGGTAGCCCCGCCTCCTCGAACAGGTCCCGCAACAGGAACGCGGTCAGCGTCGTCTCCTCGGCAGGTTTGAGTACGACGGCGTTACCCGCGAACAGTGTCGGTGCGACCTCGGAAGCGGGGATCCCGAAGGGGTAGTTCCAGGGGGTGATCATCCCGACGACCCCGACCGGCTCCCGGTAGACCGTGCTCTCGCCGACCGACTCCAGTGTCCCCAGTGGGATCTCCTCCGCGAGGAGGTCCGCGCCCCGCTCTGACAGGAATTCGACGGCGCTGAGCGCCGGCGCAACCTCGGCACTGACCGCCTCGCCCGCCGGCTTGCCGACCTCGGCAGTGACCGTCTCCGCGACCGCCCCCCTGCGCTCCAAGAGCAACTCCTGGAATCGCTCGAGGACGGCGAGTCGGTCCTCGACTGCCCTGTCTGCCCACCCCGGCTGTGCCGCGGCTGCGTCCGCGACGGCCGCCTCGACAGTCTCCGCATCGGTCTCCGGAATCTCGTCGTTGACCTCGAGCGTCGCCGGGTTCCGCGTGACGATGACGTGTCCCTCACCCGCCGTGTCGGCTGCCGTCTCGGATCCAGTTGCCATAGCTTCTCTACCCGCTCAGACGCGTTAACCGTTTGGTCGCTACTCGGGTATCAGGCACAGTACAGGGATCCGGTGCAGGGAATCTTTACCACCCGTGCGTTGCAACGTGTTCACATGGCGCGATCGGAGTACGTCCCCGTCGCGGAGCACGACACCCTCCAGGAGAAGGGACGAATGGTCGTCTCCGCCGGCGGACACAGCATCGCGTTGTTCGCCCACGAGGGCGAGGTCTACGCCGTCGACAACCGCTGTCCGCACATGGGCTTTCCCCTCTCGGAGGGCACAGTGGAAGACGGCATGCTCACCTGCCACTGGCACCACGCGCGCTTCGAGCTGGCCTGCGGGGACACTCTCGACATCTTCGCCGACGACGTCCAAACCTACCCCGTCGAGGTCGCGGACGGCGAGGTCCGTGTCGACCCCGACCCACCCCGGGAGGTCCCGGCGGAGACCCACTGGCGCAACCGGCTGGTCGACGGGATGCAGGAGACGCTCTCGCTGGTGATGGCCAAGGCCGTCATCAAGCTCGACGACCTCGGCGAGGGGTTCGCCACACCGGTCGAGACCGCCCTCGACTTCGGCGTCGACTACCGCTCGGCCGGGTGGGGCCGCGGGCTCACCACGCTCGGCGTCGCAGCGAACCTCTACAGCCATCTCGACCACGACGGGAAGCTCCGGGCGATGCACGTCGGGGCCTCCGAGGTGGCAAACAACTGCGCCGGCGAGCCGCCCCGCTTCGACCAGTACGCGCTGGGCAACGAGGACCTCTCGAAGGCGCGGCTGAAGTCGTGGTTCCGCGAGACCTGCGAGGTGCGGGACGCCGACGGGGCCGAGCGGTGTCTCCGGACGGCCGTCGCCGTCCTCGACCCGGAGGAGGTGGTCGAGATACTGCTCGCGGCGGCGACTGACCACCTCTACCTGAACGCCAGCCACACGCTGGATTTCGTCAACAAGGCCTGCGAAACGCTGGACCACGTCGGCTGGAACCGCGCCGAGGACGTCCTCGCGGCGACAGTCCAGCAGTTCACCGAGGCAAACCGCGCAGAGGAGCGCTCGGAGTGGCGCCAGCCGGTCGACGTGGCCGCGCTCGCTTTCGAAGTGCAGGACGCCCTGCCGGACCTCGTCGCCGCCGCGGAGGGGCGGGAGTGGACCCGCCCCGCGGGGTTCGTGGAGCGACTCCTCAGCGACGATCCCGAGGTCATCACCGACGCGCTGCGAGAGGCCGTCCGGGAAGGCGCCACGGGAGTCCAGCTGACCGACGCCGTCGCCCGCGCCGCGACCCTGCGGGTCGCCCGCTTCGGCACCAGCAACGAGTTCCGTGACTGGAACACCGTCCACCACACGTTCAGCTACGCCAACGCCGCCCACGAACTCGCCCGCCGGACAGATGCCACTGAGGCCTACCGGCCGGCCGTCGACGGCGCGATGTCCGTGTACCTGGACCGGTTTCTCAACCAGCCACCGGCACCGGTCCCGGAGCCGGAGGACACCGGTCGGGAGCCCAGGGAGGTCAGGGCGGCCCTCCTCGACACCTTCGACGAGCAGGGCCGCGTCGACGAGGCCGGCCGGCTCGCCGCCGAGCACTTCGGGGTCGGCGGGGACTGGCATTCGCTCGTCCACGCGCTCGGTGAGGGCGTGCTCCGGGAGGACCCGCAGTTCCACACCCTCCAGAACGTCGAGGCGGCGGTCAGACGCGCAGAGCGGGCCTCCGGGGAACAGGGGCGGCGACTCCCGCTCACCGCCACTGCCCGGTACCTGGCTGCCCACTCGCCAACCCGCCGCGAGTCCGAGCAGACCGTTACCATTGCCCGCCGGCTGCACCGCGGCGAGCAGATCCACGGCGAGTGACGCAGTCCCCGGCTCGACTGCCGGTCTGGTGTCACGGTGTGGCGGGTGGCGCGGCGAAACCCCTGTTCGCGTCCGTGCCGTCCCCGCCGACGGCTCGGGGGTCGTACGTCCGGAGTGGAGTCAGGCCGAGGACTCCTCTTCGTCGTCCTCGTCCTCGACGTCCTCGAAGTCGGCGTCGACGTACTCCTCGCCGTCGCCGGCGGGACCGGCTCCAGCACCAGGGCCGGCGCCCGGCCCGGCGCCAGCACCGGGACCGGCACCCGCACCGGGGCCGGCGCCCGGCCCGGCGCCAGCAGCACCGGCACCGCCCGCGGCGCCGGCGGCCTGCTCCTGGTACATCTGCTTGCCGATCTCCTGGAGTTCCTCCGCCAGGTATTCGGTGGCGGACTCGATGCGCTCCTTGTCGGCGTCCTCGTCCTCCAGGACTTCCTCGACCTCCTCGACGGCGTCGCGGATGTCGGCCTCGAGGTCGTCGTCGACAGCCTCCTCGTTCTCCTCCAGGAGCGTCTCCGCCCGCTGGATGGTGGACTCGGCCTCGTTGCGGGCCTCGATGCGCTCGCGGCGGCGCTTGTCCTCTTCGGCGTGTTTCTCGGCTTCCTCCTGCATCTGCTCGATCTGGTCGTCCGAGAGACCGGCGCCGCCCTCGATGGTGATGTTCTCCTCGTTGCCCGACCCCTTGTCCTCGGCGGTGACGTTGACGATGCCGTTCTCGTCGAGCGAGAAACTCACCTCGATCTGTGGGGTGCCCGCGGGCGCCGGCGGAATGCCTGTCAGCGCGAACTCCCCGAGGAGTTCGTTCTCCTCGGCGATCTCCCGCTCGCCCTGGAAGAC
>CAZOWU010000019.1:0-17227 GCA_964583735.1 uncultured Halobacteriales archaeon
CCGTGATCGTGTAGTTGCGGACGTGGCCCATGTGCATCTCCCCGGAGGGGTAGGGAAACATCGCCAGGACGTAGGCGGGGTCCTCGGCGTCGTCCTCGGTCCGGAACACCTCCTCCTCGTCCCAGACCCGCTGCCACTTGGGTTCGACGTCGGTGTGGTCGAATCCCCGCTCGCGTTGCGCTCCGCTTCCGGTACTCATGTGTCACCTGTTGGGATACCGACGGTGCTATACCTTTCCCTTGGGCGGCCGGCGTCGACACCCCGGCGGTCCGGCGAGGAACTGTCGGCGCCGGCGCGGCTCAGGTATCCGTGCCCACGAGGGCAACGTCCGTGCCGACGCCGTCCTCGCGGGCGTGCTCGTAGACGACGTGGGCGGCGGCGACGTCCTGGATCGCCAGCCCGGTCGAGTCGAAGACGGTGACGCCGTCGCCGTCCTCGCGGCCGGCTGCCTGCCCGCTGACTACCTCGGCGAGTTCGGCGTGGATGTCCCCGTCGTCGAGGAGTCCCTGGCTCCAGGGGACGTTGATCTCCCCCGAGTGGGTGCACTGGTCGTAGTCGTCGATGACGAGCTTCGCGTCGGCGAGCACGTCGTCGGCGACCTCGTGTTTCCCTTCGGCGTCGGCGCCCATCGCGTTGACGTGGGTGTGCTCGCCGACGCTCGTGACGACCGGGTCGCGGACGGGCGTCGTCGTCGAGACGACGTCGCAGGCGGCTGCCTCGTCGATATTTCCCTCCCGGACGTCGTAGGCCTCGCTGTAGCGCTCGCGGACGGCCGCGATGGCCTCGGGGTCCCGGTCGGCGACGACCACCGTCTCGATAGGGCGGACCTCCGCGACGGCCTCCAGCTGGCTGTAGGACTGGACCCCCGCCCCCACCAGGCCCAGCGAGGTGGCGTCCTCCCGGGCGAGATACCGGGTGGCGACGGCGGCGGCCGCGCCCGTCCGCAGCCGGGTCAGGGTCGTCCCGTCCATGAGCGCGAGCGGGAGCGCGGTCGCGGGGTCGGAGTAGACCATGGTGCCCATCACGGTCGGCAGGTCGTGGCGGTCGGGATTTCCCGGGTGAGAGTTGACCCACTTGACGCCCGCGGCCTCCCAGTCGCCGGCGTCGATGTAGGCGGGCATCGACCGGAAGTCGCCGTCGTGCTGGGGCAGGTCGATGTAGGACTTGGCGGGCATCTGGGTGTCGCCGCGGGCGTCGGCGGCGAAGGCCCCTTCGACGGCGTCGATGATCCGGGCCATCGAGGCGCTCTCGGTCACGTCCGCCGGGTCGAGAAGCAGCGTCTCCATACGGTGGTATGGCCCTGCGGTGTACTTAACTTCCCGTCCGCTCAGTACGTGTCCACGTCGGTGCCCACCGAGCAGACGTACTCGCCGGTGGCGACCTGGGGGAGCCGGCGGGTCCGCCAGAAGATACCACTCGAGTCGGCGGTCACCTCCGCCTTTACCGAGCCAAAGACGTCAGTCACGGTAAACAGGGTCTGGCCCCGCGAGACCCGCTCGCCGAGTTCGACCGCAACGTCCACGAGCCCGCCGGCGGGGGCGCCGTACTGCTCGAAGCCGTTGGCGCGGGTCTGGCGGTCGGTGGCGACGCTCCCTCCGAGGAAGCCGTAGTACCGGAGGACGTTGAACACCCCGTCGACGCCCTTCCGGATGGCGGACTCGTCCCAGCCGACCGAGCCGCCGAGTTCGGGGTCGACCGTCGGAACGCCCTCGTCCGGCGCGGCGCGGGCCAGCTGCCCGTCCGGACCCCGCTGGTCGAGCACGTAGCCACAGCCAAAGACCTTCGCGAGTTCGAGACACTCGTCGTGGAGGCGGTGCCGGGAGCCACACCGCACTCGCACCTCCTCGATCATCCGGGAGGTCGAGCCCTGGTGCAGGTCGAGCACCAGGTCCGCGCGGGTCGCGGCGTCGAAGGCGGCGGCCGCAACCCGTTCGGAGGAGGTACCCTCGCTGTCCCCGGGAAAAGCGCGGTTGAGCTTGGTGTCGTCGATAGGGTTGCGGTGCTCGGCAACCTGGAAGGCGTGGTAGTTGGCGATACCGACGACCAGCAGCGTCCCCGTCAGCTCCGCGGGGTCGAGCTGGGGCATCACCCGGCGGATGACCCCCACGCCGTTGAGTTCGTCGCCGTCGCTGCCGGCCTGCAGGTAGAGCGTCCGGCCGTCGCGGGCCCCGTTGGCGACGGCAACGGGCAGACCGACCGTCGTCCCGTCGCGGGTCTCGCCGATAGGGAGCCGGCCCGTATCGACTTCTCCGGGGGCGGCCTGCGCCGAACCCAGGCTCGTCATTACCGGCAAGGGGGCCCCCACGTTCTTTAGCGGTTCGGTCGGCACAATCCGCGCCACCTGTTCCGGTCACGGCGCCCGCAGCCGTCCGCTCCGCGACGCAACCGACGCGGCTTAGTGGCGCCCGCCCCTACTGATTGTGTGAGCGAAAACGAGACGGGCCCGAGCCGGCTGCTCGAGGCACTCGACGTCCGGCGGAACACGCTCGTCGGCTTCGCCGTCGGTATCGTCGTCACCGTCGCCGTCTTCACCTTCTTCGTGGTGCTGCCCGGCGCAACCACCCGCTCGCCGGCCTACTACGCGGCGCTGGCCTTCGTGCTGGCGATGGCCGTCGGCGGCCTGGCGACGGTCCTGCTGCTGGCCTACCGGGCCTACCGGCTCTCCAAGGAACTACAGTAACCGGGCGAGCCGGTCGACGCCCTCGCGGGGCCCCTTTGCGAGGACGATGTCGCCCGCTGCGAGTCGGGTTTCGGGTCCCGGCGAGAGCACCCACAGCTCGTCGGCTTCGGGGTCGGTCCGCCGGACTGCGATGATGCGCATGCCGGTGTCGGTCTTGACCGTCAGCTCCCCCAACGTCGTGTCCTCGAGTTGCGCGCCAGCGCCGACCTCGCGGCGGACGATCACCTCGTCGCTCTCCTGGACAGCCTCCGCGACGACCGGGTGGGTCGCGATCCCCCGGAGCACCCCCTCGCTTATCTCCAGGGCGGCGTCGGAGATGACCTCCACTGCACCCGCGAACTGGACGAGCCCGCGCAGCGAGACGGGGTCCTCGACCCGCGCCGCGGCCCGCAGCGTCCAGGCCTCGAACCGGGACTGGAGGGCGTCGACCTCCGCCTCCAGCTCGAACACCTCCTCGGCCAGGTCCTCCGAGTCGAACAGGACCGCGCCGTAGGCCAGGTCGACCGCCAGCTCGCCCATGTCCTTCATGAGGATGATGGAGTCGACGGCCCGGTCTAGGTCCGCGACCTCCGGGTCGACCGGCTCGGGGGGCTCGTAGGCCTCGCCGGTCGCGTCCGGGTAGACGGTCTGGATCCCCGTCTCCGGGCCGCGGATCAGGAGGACGTCGCCGGCTTCGAGGCGGGTGTCGGCGTCGGGGTTGAGCAGCCACTCCTCGGCGCGCCGGACCGCGAGCACCCGCACGCCCGTCTCCGCCTCCAGGGCCAGCTCGCCCAGCGTCTCCCCGGCGAGCGGGGAGTCGCCGACCAGTTCTGCGCGGACCAGCGTCTCGACGGCCGCCGGGAGCGACCCGCGGAGTTCGGCGGGCAGGCCGACCTCCTCCAGGACGACCTTGGCGATGTCGCCGGCGGCGTCGCTTATCTTCTCGGCGGCTCCCACCACCCCCAGGACGGCCGCGAGCGACTCGGCGTCGTCGGGCGACCGGGCAGCCATCAGGAGGCTCATCCGCGCGCGCAACTGGAGGATGTCCATCTTCTCCTCGAGTTCGAGCACCTCGGCGGCGACCTCCTGGCTGTCGAGCAGCACCGCCGAGTACGAGAGGTCGATGAGCAACTCGGCCGTGTCCTTCATTTCGGCCAGCACGACCTTGACACTGACCGGCTCGTAGCCGACCCCGTCGGACATGCCACTCGGTCCGCACTCCTGGCTCAAAAGCGTTGCCTGCGTCCGGGCGTCTCGGTGGACGCCCGTCGACTGTGTCTCGGGAAACTCGACGCCCGTCCAGAGCGACTCCGCGCCGCTGCCCGCCGCCGGCGTCCGAATGATAATGTTTTTTCCCCGGAGGTGGGAAGACAGGCGGTATGGCCGAACAACTTCACAAGGGGCTGGAGGGTGTGCTGGTCGCGGAGTCGGAGATGAGCTACATCGACGGCGACGGCGGCAGGCTCGTCTACCGCGGGTACGACATCGCTCAACTCGCGCGCGGGGCCAGCTACGAGGAGGTGCTCTACCTGCTCTGGGAGGGCGAACTCCCGACCGCCGACGAACTCGCCGACTTCGCGGAGCCGATGGCGGCCGAGCGTGGGGTCGCCGACAGCGTCCTCACGACGCTCGCGGACCTCGCGGAGGTCGACGAGGACCCGATGGCCGCCCTCCGGACCGGCGTCTCGATGCTCTCGGTCGACGAGCCGGAGGCCGGTGCCGACCCACAGAACGGCGACGCCGCGCGCCGGAAGGGCCGGCGCATCGTCGCCAAGGTCCCCACCATCCTCGCCAACTACGACCGCTTCCGCCGCGGCGAGGCCCACATCGAGCCCCGCCAGGACCTCTCGTACGCGGGCAACTTCCTCTATATGCTCACCGGCGAGGAGCCCAGCGAGGTCGCCGAGGAGACCTTCGATATGGCGCTGATCCTCCACGCCGACCACGGGCTCAACGCCTCCACCTTCACCGCGATGGTGGTCGGCTCGACGCTCGCGGACGTCTACTCGGCGGTCACCGGCGGCATCGGCGCGCTGTCGGGTCCGCTGCACGGCGGCGCCAATCAGGACGTCATCGAGGCGCTGCTGGAGCTTGACGAGAGCGGCATGGACCCCGTCGAGTGGGTCAAAAGCAAGTCCGAGGCCGGCGAACGTGTCCCCGGCTGGGGTCACCGCGTCTACAGCACCAAGGACCCCCGGGCGACCATCCTCCAGGCCAAACTCGAGGACCTCTCGGCGGCCGACGGCGAGACCAAGTGGCTCGACTACACGACCGGCATCGAGGAGTATCTCACCGAGGAACAGGGACTGCCGGAGAAGGGGATCGCCCCCAACGTCGACTTCTACTCCGGGGCCGTCTACTACAAGCTCGGCATCCCCGTGGACATGTACACCCCCATCTTCGCGATGTCCCGGGCCGGCGGCTGGCTCGGCCACGTCCTCGAGTACCAGGCGGAAAACCGCCTCATCCGCCCCCGTGGCCGCTACACCGGCCCGGAGGACCGCGACTTCGTCCCCACCGACGAGCGATAACCGACGACCGGCGCCCGACGCGCCATCCCCGTTCGGCTCTTTTCTGTCGGCGACGCCCCGCTCAGAGGAACAGCTCCGGGTCGTCGTGCTGGACTGTTACCCGCGAATCGGCCGCCAGCGTCCGCACGTGCGTGTACATGGTGCCCGCCGCGTCGGCGCGTTCCCGGAGTGTCTCCACGTCCTCGAGCGACAGGTAGGCCGGAACGAGCACGGCCTCCTCGGCGGCCGGCGCCTCGGCGACGACGACCAGCAGCCGCACGCCCTCCGCGTCCGTCCGGAACGCGTGGGTCGTGTCGATGGCGCCGGTCTCCACCAGCCCCTCGAGGCGCCGGTACTCCTCGTCCGGGACCAGAACGTCCAGCCCGAACAGGTCCCCCTCGAGGACGGCGATGTCGCGGGTGGTGACGACCAGCGCGTCCCAGCCCTCGGCCCGGTAGCGCTCGCCCATCGCGTCGGCGTCCGCGACGAGTTCCTCCCACTGGTCGGCGACGGCCTCCGGCGCGGGTGACTCGCGTGACACGCCACTACTCCCGGGCGGCTCGGGCAAAAGGCTCCCGGTCAGTCGGGACCGCTCCGTCTCCGCCGAGGACTTCTATTTAAGTAATGACGGTCGCGTGCCACCCGTCTGACAGCCGTCAGATACCGCCGCAGTAGTGTGGTTTTCTCGATGACACGTGCCCCGTATGTTTAAGTACCGACGACCACTCCGTTCGGGTGCAGTCGCGACTGCGCGTCACACGCTCTTTGCCGTATCGCCTGGGGTCACCGTCGCGGCCGCCCGACAGGCCCCGGAGTTTTGAACCGCGGCGGCCTACCGCTGGTATGCTCGACGCCGAGGACGTCCACGCGGCCCGCGACCGGGTCGCCGAGACGGCACGACACACGCCCCTGGAGTACTCCCACACGTTCTCGGAGCTGACAGGGGCCGACGTCCAGCTGAAGCTGGAAACCTTCCAGCGCACCGGCGCGTTCAAGATCCGCGGTGCGACGAACCGGATCGCCACCCTTCCCGAGGCGGAGTGCGAGGCGGGGATCGTCACCGCGAGCGCGGGCAACCACGCCCAGGGGGTGGCGCTGGCAGCCTCGCGGCTGGGGGTAGACTCGCTGGTCGTGATGCCCGAGAACGCCCCGGTCTCGAAGGTCAAGGCCACGCGCAGCTACGGCGCCGCCGTCGAACTCCACGGTGTCGACTACGACGCCGCCGCCGAGCGCGCCCGCGAGATCGAGGACGACGAGGGGCGATACTACCTGCACGCCTTCGACGACGAGATGGTGATGGCTGGCCAGGGGACACTCGGCCTGGAGGTCGTCGAGGACTGTCCCGGCGTCGAGACTGTGGTGGTGCCCGTCGGCGGCGGCGGCCTCATCAGTGGAGTCGCCACCGCCGTCAAGGACCACAACCCCGATGTCCGTGTGGTGGGCGTCCAGGCCGAGGGCGCCGCCAGCCTCCCGCAGTCGCTGGAGCGGGGCGAGCGGGTCACGCTCGACGCCGTCGACACCATCGCCGACGGGATCGCCACCCGGACCGTCGGCGAGAAGACCTTCGAACTCATCAACAAGCGGGTCGACGAGGTGGTGACCGTCCGGGAGGACGACATCGCGGTCGCGCTCACGACCCTGCTCGAGCGCAGCAAGACCCTCGTCGAGGGTGCGGGCGCAGCCCCGCTGGCGGCACTCCTGGCCGGGGAGTTCGAGTACGGGGTCGAGGAGACGGTCGTCCCGCTGCTGTGTGGGGGCAACATCGACATGAACACGCTGACGACGGTGGTCCTGCGGGGGCTGGTCGAGACCGGCCGGTATCTCCGGATCCGCACGACGCTGCAGGACCGGCCGGGCGCGCTGGAGGACCTGACTGACGTCATCTCTGCACACCGCGTGAACATCTACGCCATCCAGCACGACCGCACCTCCCGCAACATCGCGATGAACGACGCCGAGGTCGAACTCGCGCTGGAGACGCGGGGGCCCGACCACGTCGACACACTCACCAGCGCACTGGAAGCGGCCGGCTACGAGGTGGAGATCCTCCTGTGAGGGGTGACTGCCGTCGCTGGCTGTGAGGCGCTGTGCGAGGGAACCTTCTTGCTGAACGCACCCGACCTGTCAGGTATGGACGACTGCATTTTCTGTTCGATCGTCGACGGCGAGACCCCCAGCCACCGGGTCGACGAGGGCGAGGAGACCTACGCCTTCCTGGACGTCAACCCGCTGGCGCGCGGGCACACGCTGGTGATCCCGAAGGCCCACTACGAGCGGGTCAACGACATGCCCGCGGACGTGGCGGGGGCGGTGGGGCAAACCATCGCCACGGTCGTGCCGGCGGTCGAGGCGGCCGTCGGCGCCCCCGCGAGCACCATCGCGTACAACAACGGCGAGGCGGCCGGTCAGGAGGTGCCCCACGTCCACGCCCACATCGTCCCTCGCTTCGTCGACGACGACGGCGGCCCGGTCCACGCCCTGTTCGGCGGCTCCGGGGGCGCCGACGGCGAGGACCTCGCTGCCGTGGCCGAGGACGTCGCCGACCGCCTGTAGCCCCGTAGCTTTTTCACCGGACGCGCCGCCAACCCTCCCATGACAGCTACAGTCGCGCTGGCCGGCGCGGCCGGCGGGGTGGGGACCACCCGAGTGACCGTCGAGTGTGCGGCGACCCTCGCGCGTGCGGGGTTCGATGTCGCGGTGCTCGATGCCGCCTACGCCACGCAGGGCCTGGCTGCGTACGTCGACGGACAACCCGGGACCGACATCACCGAGGTCGTCACCGACGACCGCGACCTCGAGACGGCGCTGGTCGAGCATCCAGTCGACACGGCGGGCCGGCTGGCGCTCGCGCCGGCCCGGGCACCCTTCGAGCGGTTGGCGCGCGCGAAGACCGCAGGCGCCGCCGAGCGTTTCGAGGACCGGATGGCTGCCGCCGCCCTCTCTCACGACGTCGTGCTGGTGGACGCGCCGCCGGTCGCGGCGAACCAGGCGCTCGCGGCTGTGACTGCCGCCGACCGGGTCGCTACCGTGACCGTCGACTCCACGCGGGGCGCGGACGCGCTCGCCCGGACCCGTGGCCGCCTCCAGGACATCGGCACCGCAGCCGATGCGGTCCTGGTCAACCGGACCGACGACCCAGTGGTCGTTACCGGGGCCGACGTTGCCGTCCCGGTGACGGACCAGCGCCGGGCGGCTGACGCACCAGCCTGCGTGCCCCCCGACGGGACCTTCGCCCCCGCGGTCGCCGCGGCGGCCGAGCAGGCTGCCGGCGTCTCGCTGGATCTTGAGTTTCCCTCCGGTGGACGGCTCGGCGGGCTGCTCGACGGCTGAGAGTGATTACTGCAAATAGTTTCGTCGACGGTGTCGAACGACCCCGTCTGAGACGGGTGGCCCGCTGGGGCCGAGAAACGGTCGCTACGCCGTCGTCGCGTTGTAGGTGACTTCGACGCGGTACGTGACGGACACTTCACCCTCCGAGATGACTGTCTGTGGGGCGGCCCCGTCGCCGCCCGCGTCGGCCGCCTCGTAGCGCACGGGCACGTAGCGGCCCTGGGAGGCGTCGACAGTGGCGACGTTGGTGACCTGGAGGTCACCCGCCGCGGCGATCGTGTCCGCCTGCGAGCGCGCGTCGGTCATCGCATCCCGGATGGCGTCCCCGCGGAGTTCGGTTCGCTGTTCCTCCGAGAGCGTGAGCTCGACGTCGGTCACTTCGGCTCCCGCCTCAGTCGCGGCGCCGATCACGCCGCCGGCCCTGTCGGGGTCATCCAGCGTCACCTGGTAGGCGTGGACGCCCCGGTAGTCGGCGGCGGGGGTCGACGGCCGCTCTTCGCGCGGCGGGCGTCGGTCCCTATCGTCGACCTCCCGGACCGCGTACTGTGTGGTCTCGTAGTCGACACCGAGTTCGTCGAGGGCCGCCCGGAGCGCTTCGGCGTCGGCAGCGAGCGTGTCACGGACTGCCGCGGAGCTGTTGCCCTCGGCGGTGGCCGCGACGCGGATGACTGCCTGGTTCGGGCTGGCGTCGGCGCTTCCGGTCGCAGCGACCGAGACCGTGCGGTCGGCTGGCTGTGCGGTCGACTGTGCGCCGGCGGTTCCGAGCCCGCTGGCGACGGCTCCGGCCGTCGCGAGCACGAGCACGGCCGCGACGCCGGCGACGATGAGTGAGTCACGTGGCATGCACGCTACGCTTTGACGGGCGAGATAGTATAAGCGGCGTAGAGTCAAACGGCTGTTTGAACGACCGGTCAGCGCAGGTCGGGCGCGTCACCCACCGCGCCGTCGGGCCCGGTGAGCCCGTCGTGTCCCTCCCGCATCAGCACGCTCTCGACGGCTGCCCGGGCGCCAGCAAGTGGCTCGTGGGTCTCGACGTACGCCGCGAGCGCGAACTCGGCGCTGGTGACCCGCGCGAGCTCTTCGGCCTCCCACCGGGGGAGTTCGCCGGCGACCCAGTCCCGGACCACGTCCCGCCCCACTGGCCCGACCGGTGAGACCGCCTCCCCGAGTCGGTGCAGGGTCTTGGCGGCCGTGACCGCCGGCATGCCGGCCGCCTCCGCCGCCGCGCCCACGCTGCCGCCGGCGGCGTACTGCTCGACGGCGGCTGCCGCCTCTCCGGGACTGCAGGGTAGCTCCCCGGCGAACGCTGCCAGTCGCTCTTCCAGGGTCGCGTCCGTGTCGTCGACGGTCGCGACGCCCCGCTTTTCCTGTTCGGCCGTGACCTCGATCCCGGCCGCGATCTCCGACAGCCCCATCACACGTGATTGGCTCCGCCTGTCACATAAACTTCGGGCCCCCAGGCCCGACAGACGCCGTGGCGCCGACGGACACACCTACCGGTAACCGGTAGGTACTACCTCCGCGTCCACCCCACTCTCCCCCCCGGACTGCTCCAGTTTAAAAGTGGGTCCCGCGCCCAGGATCGGGTAGGATGGCAGCGACCACGACGCAGTGTCCCGAGTGCAACGGTTCCCTCCAGTCCGGGGAGTGTGAGACGGTCTGTCAGGAGTGCGGGCTCGTCGTCGACGAGCACGCGATCGACCCCGGGCCGGAGTGGCGCTCCTTCGAGGACGACCGGACGTCGCCCGAGCGGACCGGGGCGCCGCTGACGCGGGCCCGTCACGACCGCGGGCTCTCGACGGAGATCGGCCACTCGACCCGGCTGAAAGGGCGCAAGCGCCGCCGGGTGGCCAGGATGCGCCGCCAGCACAAGCGCGCACAGATCGCCTCGAAGGCCGAGCGCAACCGTGTCTACGCCTTCACCGAGGTCCGCCGGCTCGTGAGCGACCTCGACCTGCCCGAGCACGTCCGCGACCGGTCGTGTGTCCTCTTTGAATCTGCCCAGGACGCGGGCCTCCTCCAGGGCCGGTCGATCGAGGGCTTCGCCGCCGCGGTGGTCTACGCAACCTGCCGAACGGCCGCTGTCTCGCGCACCGTGGAGGAGGTCGTGACGGCGGCGGCTGCCACGCGGGCGGAACTGGACGCCGCCTACGACGCGATGAACCGCGAACTCGGGTTACCGACTGGACCGATCGACCCCGCGGAGTACCTGGCCCGATTCGCCAGCCGGCTGGACCTCCCCACGGAGGTCGAGCGCCGCGCCCGCGAGTACGCTGCCCGTGCCCGCGACGAGGGGATCGACAACGGGCGCAACCCCAGCGGTGTCGCGGCCGCCTGTCTCTACACCGCCGCGCGGGCGCTGGGCCACGACCTCACGCAGGAAGCGGCAGCCGACGTCGCGGACGTGACCCCGGTGACGTTGCGGGCGACCTACACCGCGTTGTCCGAGGAGTGACAACCGGTCACCGGTCGAGAACCGGCCCAACGCTCGCCGCCAGCGAACGGAACTGCGCCGCGGCCTGCGAATCCGGCGCGACGGCTCTGACGGGCTGCCCGGCCCGCTGTGCCCGGGCGAGCGCATCGCTCTCGGGGACGCTCGTCACTGGCGCTCCGAGCGCGTTGGCGACCGGGCGGGTGGCCGCGTCGCCGGCTCTGTTGAGGACGACCCGGGCCAGTGGCGTCTCCAGGACGCGAGCCAACTCGCGACTCCGAACCGCGCCGGCCAGTGCCGGCTCCGTGGGCCGGCTCACCAGCAGGCAGGCGTCTGCCGCGAGCAGCGCCACGCCGGCATCACCGCCCAACCCGGCGGGACAGTCGACAACCACGTCGCTGTAGTGGCGGCCGACCGCCTCGAGTGCCTCGGAGAGGGCGGTCACGTCTGCCGCCCGGGCACCCGCGAGGGACCGCCCGCAGGGAAGGAGGGCGACCGGACCGCCCTCGTCGACCGCCTCGAGGGCGTCGGCCCGACCGGCGAGTACGTCGTGCAGGTCCGGACCCCGCCCTGCCGGGAGGTCGGCCATTCCCAGGTCCGCGTCGACGACGACAGCACCGAGTTCCGCACCCAGGTTGTACGCGACAGTCGACTTGCCGACGCCACCCTTTCCCGCGGTGACCGCGAGCCTCATGCCAGCCGCGCCAGCGCCTCCACGGGCACGTCGACCATCTCCGCGCGCTCCCGGACCCGCGAACACTGCTGGTCGAGACGGGCAAGCGCCGCGCGGTCCTCCTGCAGTTGCTTCTGGAGCCGTCTGACTGCCGCGATGCCGCCCGTCCGCTCGACTGCGGCCTCTGCCTCCTCGACCGAGGAGGCCGCAGTCAGGTCCTCGGCGGTCTCCAGGCGCTGTTCGACCGCCACGAACCAGGCGCCGAACGGGTCGCCGGAGTGCTCGTCACTCCCGGTCCGGGTCCAGCCACCGGAATCCGGCGTCGCGCCGGCCTCCGCCTCCGGGACCGGGTCGGGACCGGGCCCGTCGGATTCTCCGGTCCCGTCGGCTCCGTCAGACCCGCTCGCGGGCATCGCGTCCCGCGGTGGCTCGCGTCGCCCCAGGGCCTTCACGACGGCCTGGGGCGTCGGCTCCCGGTCGGTGGGTTCGCCCTCTTCGGCGATGTTGGCTGGCGGCTCGGCTGGCTCGGCCGGGCTCGCGTACCCGAGTACGAGCGGCGTGTCGGGCTCCACCCGTCCCTCGAAGCCGTCCTCGTCCCAGCCCGGCTCCGGGACGCCGTCCGTGCGGGGCGGCCAGACCGCCCCCTCCAGCCGGTTCTCGACACGTACCCGGCGGGGCCGGGTGGCGGTCACGCACAGCTCCACCAGCGTCACCTCGCCGGCGGTCCGGCAGTGGAAGTCGAGCGTTGCCATGGGGCGGGTGGTCCCGTCATGGTATATAAATCACCGGCGCGTCCAGCCACGCGGCGGCTGCCCCGGCGTCCGCGACCACTCGCTCGACCCGCTCCCCACCGTCGAGGACGACTGGGGCGTCGGTGGCGGCCACCCGCACGACCCCCAGAGCGGCGACGGCCGGCGGGGCCTCGAACGGGTCGGCGCCGGCAAGCTCCCGGACGGCCCGGGCGTACCTGTCGCGGACCTGCGCGACCAGGGCCGCCCGCGCTTCCCGTTCGAGGTTCGCCGCGCGGTCCTGGAGCCGGCGCCGCCGCTCCAGCCGGTCACGAGCCTCCCGCTCGCGCTCACGAGCCGCTGCCAGGCGCTCGGTCGCTGCCACAGCCTGTGTCTCGGCCTCCGAGAGTTCCCTGACTGCCGCCTCGAGTTCGTCGCTCGCTGCCGCCACGTCGCCGTCGCTCTCGCGAGCAGCCTGGAGCCAGCCGCGCGCCGCCGCGACCCGTTCGCGCAGGCGGTCGGTGTCCGTCGCCGTCTCCGCCAGTTCCTGCCGCTCCCGGTCACTAGTGCTCGTGTCGACCGTCAGTTCCGCCAGCTGCTCCTGTGTGGCTGCTAGCTCCTCGTCGTGTGGCGTCGTCAGGTCGCGGCTCCGGGCCGCAGCGGCGAGCGCCGTCCGGACGCGGAGCCCCATCCCCTCGCGGACTGGTGAGACGTACCCGTGCACCGGCCCCGGCGCCGGACAGTGGACGGCGACGGACGGTCCGTCAGCAGGGTCGACAGGGTCGTCGCGTTCGATGGCCGCAGCCAGCCGGTCGGCGTTACCCTCCGGCGCCGTGACGGCCTCGCCGACCCGGACGACCGCCCCCGTCCGACATCTCATAACTCCCGGTTCCGCATCTCGGCGGTGCTCGGCAGGTCCCGGCCGGACGCGAAGGCTGCGTAGGGGGTGGCTGGCTCGTCGCGGGCCTCGTAAGCCTGGGCAGCCTCCCGAACGCCCTGGCGGACCCCCTCGAACTCGTTGAACGGCTCGGTCCGCTCGACCTGGACCTCGACCCCGTGTTTCGCTCGCAGCCGCAGCGCCTGGAACGCCCCGAACTCGGTCTCGGCGAGCAGCGCCACCCGTCCGACCTGCCGGACGACCGTCTCCCCGTGGGCCCGACAGACGTTGCGCAGGGTCTGACGCGCCCCCCGCGAGTGCGCGATCACAAGCAGCACACCAAGTGTTGTGGTCGACAGGCGTGTAAATCTAACTGGACCCGACCCGGCATTGAGCCGTAACACTCCGGGTCCACACTCACATGGAGTGAACGTCCGGACGGCGAACCGGGGGGTGGCGATCCGTGCCGTCACACGGGCGGCGTCCCCCGCGACTGCCGACCGCAGTCAGCCGGGTCCGGTCGGCTCGTCCGGGTCCGGCTCCTCGAGTCGCTCGACTTCGACGGTCACGGGGCCATCGATAGCCGCCGCGACCCGCTCTCTGGCCTCCGACCGCGAGCCGGCAACCACCACCACCCCGTCGACGCGCTCGTCCCCGCGGGCCCGCCAGGCGCCCCCTTCGCCGTACTCCGTGGCGTAGCTCCGCAACACGCCACGCACCTCCCGCTCCAGTTCGGGGAGGGTCGCGTCGCCAGCCTCGTACTCCGCGAGCGCGCGCTCGACGTTCCGGAGAGCCGATATCCGGTCCATCAGGTGGTCCGGAGGTGCCCCTTCGTCGGGGTGTACACCTCGCCTTTCTGTTTGAGTTGGTCGATCTCGTGTTCGGCCTTCGAGGGCTCCATCCCCTGCTCCTCGGCCCGCTCGACGACAACGTCGGCCGGTGCGCCCTCGTCGTACTCCTCTTCAATCTCCCCGATCAGGCTCAGGATGTTCTTGACACGGTCCCGCTGGCTCTTCGAGGTACCGGTCTCGACGACGTCGGCGTCGAACTCCCCGGTCTCGGGGTCCATTCCGATGTCCTCCATCGACGACCGGGCGATGTCGGTCGCCCGCTCGGCGTCCTCCTGATCGACGGTGTCCGAGAGCCGCACCCGGGCGCTTGCCTCCGCGAGCCGCACCAGTGCCTCGAGCTTCCGTGCCGTGACCGGCACGGGAGCGTCCTCGCCGGTCCCCTCCGCCCGCAAGTCGACGTAGAACTCCTGGATCTCGGCTTTGGCCTCCTCTGTCATCGTCGGGAAGCAGTTGCGCTTGGCGTAGGCGACGTACTTCCGCAGCAGGTCCGGCTCGATGGTCGGCGCCACCTCCTCGGTCACCGTCTCGACCTCCTCCTCTGTGTAGTTCGAGGCCGTCGTCTCCGTCCGGTGGGTGTTGAGTTCGCCCGCGTAGTTGGTCTGGAGGATGTGCTCGGCGAGCTTGGCGTCCTCCTCCTGGTCTGGCTGGTCGGTAATCGTGAAAATCAGGTCGAACCGGGAGATGAGCGCGGGCTCGAGGTCGATCTGCTCGCCGATAGACTCGTACTGGTCGAAGCGGCCGTACTTGGGGTTGGCCGCACCTAGCAGGGAGCAGCGACTTTTCAGAGTTGCGTTAATTCCGGCCTTACTTACGGAAATTGATTGTTGTTCGAGCGCTTCGTGCATGGCGCTCCGGTCGTCCGGCGCCATCTTGTCGAGTTCGTCGACGGCCGCGATCCCCTGGTCGGCCAAAACGAGCGCGCCAGCCTCTAACGTCCACTGCTGGCCGTCGCCGAAGTCGTCGCGTACCGCCGCTGCTGTCAGGCCCGCAGCCGACGACCCTTTCCCCGATGTGTACACCGATCTCGGGGCAATTTGTCGGATATATTGAAGCAACATCGATTTGCCAGTTCCGGGGTCACCGATCAGGAGCATGTGCAGATCCCCGCGCAGGCGTGAGCCCTCGGGGAGGTGTTTGGTGACCCCCGAAAAGAGTTGCAGGGCCATCGCGAGTTTCTCCACCTCGTAGCCGTAGATCGAGGGGGCGATGGCACCGACCATCTTCTCGTAGACCTCGGGGTCGTTGGAGAGTTCGACGATCTCCGTCTTGTCGGTCTCGGAGATGTCCATCTCCTCGAACTGCTCGTCCTCGATCTCCACCGAGAGGCCGGTCATGTAGGTGTCGAACATCGCCGACTTCTCGCGGTCCGACCCCTGTTGGTCGAGTTTGAGGACACCGGTGACGGTGACGTGGTCGCCAGCCGTGACCTCGCCGGTGATGTCGTCCTCGATGTTGACGTCGATCGCCTGTGGGGTCTCGCCGCCGCGCAACCCTTCGGGGGACTCCTGGATCCGCAGCTTCTGTGCGTCGACGAACTCCGACTGGTCGAAGTTCACCCGGAACGGACCCTGCCGCTCACACCCCTGGCACTCGTGGGGTTCCTGGAAGTCGCCGTCGGACTGGGGGATCCGCGTGAGCGTGCCACACCGCTGGCACTCGAAGGCGGCGTTTGTCACCTTCGGGCGGACCTCGGTGGCCTTCCGGACGATCCCCTGGACGGAGAGCAGGGCCCCGCGGTTGTCGGCCCTGATGTCGCGGATCTCCGTCGAGTCGGGCAGCCCGCGCACGCGGACGTGCGCCTGTCCGAGCGAGACGTCCACCGGCAGGTCGTACAGGCGAAGCGCCTCCTCGGCGTACTCCCGCAGCTGGTCGGGCTTGGTGCGGAAGTCGTCGGCCAGGTCGGGGTCGAACCGGTACAGGTCACCCCAGTCGATGTACAGCGACTTCTGCTCGGTCGGGTACTTCTGGGCGAGTTCCCCGATTTCGTTGCGGTAGTAGCTCCGGTAGAACTCCTCGAAGACGTCGATGAGTTCCGTATCCTCCGCTCGGGCCATTGACTGGGAACTGTTTAGACTCCCTCCGTTCAAGAACTTTCGCACACGGGGGACGGCTCCGTCCGGGTGTCTGGGGGCTCCGGGGGTCACCGGAGTGAACGTGGTCCTCGGGGCACGGAACCGACAGACAGCGCCCGGTGTAGTGACGAAACGAAGGGGGACTCCACTCGACGCAGGCGGGGCGGTCCTGTGCTGGACGTGGAGGGGCCACGGCACGGGCGCGGTCGGCACGCTCGGACACCCGGGGTGGGACCCTCCAAACCGGCGGCCCACCGCGATGGCCGGTGCCACACCGGACGTCCGACTGGGGTGGGGGCTGCGACAACAACTGTGATGACGTTTCTGTGCCATCTACCCGTGCCAGTAATACTAATAAAAATTATAATTGTACAACGTTCTCACGAGACATGGGACGCAATCTCTATACAGATACGGCCGAAGGCTATCGTAAATCGAGAAATAATTCCCAAATTTTTAACCGGATACTGATATGAATGTGCCATGGTGAGAATGAAGATTTATCTACGTTCCCCGACTGCGATTACACGTCACACAGTGACACTATGAACAGGAAACAGCTCAGCGGTACGAGTCGGCGACGGGTGTTGCAGGGTACAGGTGCGGGACTGGCAGCGATGATGGCCGGCTGTATCGGCGGCGGTGGCAGCGGGGACGGTAACGGCGGTGGAAGCGACCCCTCGGAGTTGCCGGACGTGTTCATGCTAACCGACTACAACAACGAGCCCTGGCAGGCCCAGTGGGATGCCCTCTCCTCGTCGTTCACCGAGGAGACGGACATCGGGACGAACATCGAGTACTCGGGGATGTCCGGCGACCAGGAGAACCGGCTGGCGACGCTGATCCAGTCCGGCGACCCCCCGGACATCAACACCTCCACCTTCGACCAGGTGGCCGACGTCTGGTCCAACGACCAGCTAGCCACGACGAACGACGTCGTGGAGGCCGCCGAATCGGCCAACGGTGACCTGATCGCGACGCCGCTGACCGTGGACGGCGACATCTGGCAGGTCCCCCACGGCTACTACACCTCGACGTTCAACTACCGGGAGGACGTCTACGAGGAACTCGGGCTCAGTGTTCCCACGTCCTTCCA
>CAZOWU010000020.1:0-17224 GCA_964583735.1 uncultured Halobacteriales archaeon
CCGCCGCCGTGGGGGGTCGCGAAGGTCTTGTGGACGTTGTAGTGCATGATGTCAAAGCCCATGTCTCCCGGTCGAGCACGCCCGAGCAGGGCGTTCAGGTTCGCGCCGTCGTAGTACAGCAGGCCCCCAGCGTCGTGGACGACCTCGGCGACCGCCTCGATGTCGCGCTCGAACAGCCCCAGTGTGTTGGGGTTCGTGAGCATCAGCGCCGCCGTCTCCTCCCCCACCGCCGCCTCCAGGGCGTCCAGGTCGACGCGACCGTCCTCGGCACCCGGGAGTTCGACGACGTCGTAGCCTGCCATGGCGGCGCTTGCGAAGTTGGTCCCGTGGGCGCTCTCGGGGACGACCACTTCAGAGCGGTCCTCGCCGTTGTGTTCGTGGTGGGCTCGCGCGACGAGAATACCCGCAAACTCCCCGGCCGCCCCGGCCGGCGGCTGCAACGACACCGCAGCCATTCCGCCGATCCGCGCCAGGTAGTCCTGCAGCCCCGCCAGCACCGCGAGCGTCCCCTGAGCGTGTTCTGCCGGGCGGTCCGGGTGGACCGCCGCATCCGGCAGGGCAGCGACATCCTCGGTGAAGCTGGGGTTGTACTTCATCGTACACGAGCCGAGCGGGAACGGCCCGCTCTCGACCCCGTAGTTCATCTGCGAGAGACGGGTGTAGTGCCGGGCCAGCTCCGGCTCCGCGAGGCCGGGCAGCTCCAGCGAGTCCCGCGTCAGGTCGTCGGGCAGCGGCGAGTCCTCGCCGATGTCGACCTCGGTGGTCCCCTTCTCGGAGAGCAACGGCTCGTACCGGTCACCCTCCGCCCACCGGGCCTGGTCGTATCTCATCCGGCCACCTCCCCGAGGGCCGCGACCAGCCCGTCCACCTCGTCGGCCGTGGTCTCGGTCACGGCGACCTGGAGGAGGTGGTCGTCGACGGCGTGGACGGCGTAGCCACGCTCGGCGAGGTCGTTGGCCACGGCAGGCGCCGGCTTGTCGGTGCGGGCGAGAAACTCCCGGAAGTGGTGGCGGTCGTGGTACGGCGCCTGCACGCCCGCGATCTCGTCGACACGCGCGGCCGTCTCCCCGGCCAGCCGGACGCAGTCCTCCGCGAGGTCGACCAGCCCGTCGGGCCCGAGCGTGGCGGCGTGGATGGCCACCCGCAGAGCGACCCAGGCCTGGTTCGTGCAGATGTTCGAGGTCGCCCGCTCCCGGCGGATGTGTTGCTCCCGGGTCTGCAGCGTCAGCGTGTACGCCCGGCGGCCGGCGGCGTCCTCGGTCGCCCCGACCAGCCGGCCGGGGACCTGCCGGAGAAAGTCCTCCCGGGTCGCGAACAGGCCAGTTCCCATTCCGTAGGCGGTGCCCAGCCCGAGCGTGGCAGCGTCGCCGACGACGACGTCCGCACCGACACCAGCGGGTTCCTCCAGCAGCGAGAGTGCGACCGGGTCCGAACCCAGACAGAACAGCGCGTCGTGGTCGTCCGCGACAGCGCCGATCCGGGACAGTGACGCCTCGATCGTCCCCCGGACGGTGGGGTTCTCCGCGTATACCATCACGGTGTCCTCGCCGGCCCGGTCGGCGAGTGCGTCGACATCGGCCACGCCGTCGTCGTGGGGGTAGGTGTCGACGGTCAGCCCCGCGCCGGCGGCGTAGTTGCGGAGTGCGTCGGCTTTCTCCTCGCGCAGAAAAGCGGGCACGAGCACGCGGTCGCCGTCAGTCCCGCGGACGCGGGCAGCCAGCGTCGCGGCCTCGCCGAGGGCGGTCGCGGCGTCGTACATCGAGCAGTTGGCCACGTCGAGCCCCGTGAGCTCGACGACCATCGACTGGAACTCGAACAGCGCCTGCAGAAAGCCCTGGGCGACCTCGGGCTGGTACTGGGTGTAGGAGGTGAGAAACTCCGAGCGGTCGGCAATGTGGTCGACCAGCGAAGGGACGTAGTGGCCGTAGTGCCCGCGGCCGAGAAACTCCGTGATATTGGCGTTCTCGGCGAGGGTTCCGGCGACCTCCTCGCGCACCTCGCGTTCGCTGCGGGCCTCGATACCGAGGTCCCCGTCGAACCGGACCTGCTCGGGAACGTCGAACAGCGCCGCCTCGCTGTCGACACCGACCGCCGAGAGCATCGCAGCCGTCTCCGCGGCCGTGTGCGGGGCGAACGGAGAACCCTGTGACATACCTCTGGTTGGGCCGGAAGACAGTGATATCTTTCGGTGGACTGTCGGACGGACCCGGGACTACGTCGCGGTTACTCGTGCCCTGCCCGCCGGAACCGCATCCGGAGACACCCGACCGTCTCCTTGCCGTCCGGTTCCGCGGCGTCGCCCCCGGCTCCACGGTCCGTCTCCGGAGGCAGGCACTCCTCGACAGACAGCGAGCCGTCGGAGGTCAGCACAGCCCACCGGATAAGCCACAGTTCCAGCCCGCGGGAGTGTTGTAGCGGGGTCTCGCTCCCCCGGCCGACCGCCTCCAGGTCGTCGTGGGGGATAGTGCCGGCGTGGTCGAACACCGCCACCGTCACTGCCCCCTCCTCGGCCGTAACCTGGACGGTGAGGTCGGGGACGGCCCCTCTCAGGAACCGGTCCTGGCCGACAGCGAACTCGAGTACCTGGACGAGCGCGGCGGGAAGGGTCGCGTGGACCTCCGCGACCGCCTCGTCCGGACAGTCGAGCCGGACCGTCACGTCCGGGTGTCGGCCCTGGAGGTCGGCGACGCTCTCCTCGAGGACGTGAACCAGGTCCCGGGGGCCGAGTTCGTGGTCCTGGACGGAGACGAGGCTCTGGAACTCCCGGACCTGCCCGCTGATGTCGATGAGGTCGTCGGCGGCCTGGATGATAGTTTCGACAGAGTCGTCACCGTACTCCTCACGCAGGAGTTCGGCCCGGCTCCGGATGACGTTCATCCGGTTGCGGATGTTGTGCCGGAGCACGCGGTCGAGCACGGTGAGGCGCTCCTCGCGCTGGCGGCGCTGGGTCACGTCCCGCTGTAGCCCAAGAAAGTGGGTCACCGTCCCCTCCTCGTTGCGGACGGGGACGACCTCCAGGCGGTTCCAGAACGGGGTGCCGTCCTTCCGGTAGTTCAGGAGTTCGACGACGACCGGTCGTCGGTCGTCGACCGCCGTCCGGATTTTACGGACTTTCGACTCGTCGGTTCCGGGACCCTGCAGAAAGCGAAACCGGCAGTTCCGGCCCAGGGTCTCGCCGGTCTGGTAGCCAGTGATCCGCTCGAAAGCCCCGTTCACGTAGACGAGTGGCTCGTCTTTCTGGCGGGCGTCGGCGATAGTGACGCCCTGTCTGGCCGTCTCGATGGCCTTCCCGAAGAGGCTGAGTTGCTGTTTGCGCTCGTGTTTTTCGGTGATATTACGACCCAGCAACTGGACTGCCGGCTCGCCCTCGAAAGTGACCGTCACGCCCGCCACTTCCACGAGGAGTTCCTCTCCGGTCGTCGACAGCATCGTCAGCTTCCGGAACCCGTCGAGCCGGCCCTCCCGCTCGATCGTCTCGAGCGCAGCTAAGGTCCTGTCCCGGTCGTCCCGGCCCACAAGGTCGGTCACCGGGCCGTACAGGGTCGCAGGCTCGGCTGCGGTGAGGGTGTCGGCCGCCGTGGTGTTCGCGTAGACCACCTCCCCGTCCCGAACCACGAGCAGTATCTCCGGGGTCAACTCGACCAGCTGCTGGTACTGTTCCTCTCGCTCTGCGAGCCTGAGCGACGCCGCTCTCGCCTGCAGGGAGTTCTGGAGCCGGCGGTGCAACACGGACTGGTCCACCGGCATCGCGACCACGTCGTCGATGGGGCTGTCGGCGTCCAGGTGTCGCTCGGCCGATTCGTCCGGCGTCACGAGCAGGTGCGGAAGAAAGACCGGGTCAACCGCCTCGACCCGGTCGACCAGTGCCTCCCGGTTTCGCTCCAGCCCCTGGGCGTCGAGCAGAGCGAGGTCGTACTCCGGTGGCAGGGTGTCCCCCGGGGACACCGCCGTGACCCCGTAGCCGGCCTGTGAGCACAGCCACTCGTCGAGGAGGGTACGGTCCCGTCCCTCCCGCATGACTAAGAGGAGGTGGGCGTCTGCCGGCGCGGTGGGACGCGGCCCCGGACCAGTCTTCGAGGACGCGTTACTAGACTCCTGGTAAACCAAGCATACAACTGTTAATACCAACCGTTTATTATCGTTGCGGCCGCACCGGATGCAATGGTCAGTGACCGTGGACGTCTATCAACTGGTATCGACCACCTCGACACCGTTCTCGGGGGCGGGTACATCGAGGGGCGCAGCTACCTGCTACACGGGCCTGCGGGGTCGGGGAAGACGATCCTCGCCTTCCACTTTCTCGACGCCTGCGGTGTGGACGACCGGGCGCTGTTCATCAACCTCGAGGAGGACCTCTCGGACCTGCAGGCAAACGCCGCGGCGCTGGGATTCGACACGGACGCCATCGAGTTTCTCGACCTGAGTCCGAGCGCCGAGGCCTTTGCCGAAGACCAGTCGTACGAAGTGTTCAATGCGGCCGACGTCGAACAGGAACCGTTCGCAGAGGCAGTCACGGAGGCGGTCGAGCGGGTCGAACCCGACCGGGTCGTCATCGACCCGCTGACGCAGTTACGGTATCTCATCGGCGACAGCTACCAGTTCCGCAAACAAGTCGTGGGGCTCATGCGCTACCTGAAAGACCAGGGTGCGACGGTCACCTACACTGTCCAGGAAACCGCCGAGACGCCGTCGGAGGACCTGCAGTTCATCAGCGACGGCTACCTAACGCTGCAAAACGACGGCGACCAGCGCAGCCTCGAGGTCCCGAAGTTCCGCGGGTCGGCAACCCAAAGCGGCGAGCACGCCTACCGGATCACCGGCAGGGGGATCGAGGTCTACCCGGCGCTGTCGCCCGACGACCACTCCCGGTCGGTCCCGACCGAGACACTCTCCTCGGGGATCGAGGAGGTCGACGACCTGCTCCACGGCGGGCTGGAACGGGGGTCGACGACCATCGTTAGCGGCCCGACCGGCGTGGGCAAGACCACGCTCGGCACCCAGTTCGCCCACGAGGCCGCGACGCGTGGCGAGCGCTCGGTCGTCTACCTCTTCGAGGAGGCCCGGGACACGTTCACCCAGCGCTCGGAGGCCGTCGGCATCCCCGTCGAACAGATGGTCGAAGACGGTCACCTCCAGGTCGAGGTAATAGAGGGGCTGGATCTCTCCCCCCAGGAGTTCGCCACAAAGGTCCGCGAGGAGGTCGAAGAGCGCGGGGCGGAGCTGGTGATGATCGACGGGCTCGCCGGCTACCGGATCACACTCGAAAGCGACGACGAGGTGTTGCACCACATTCACGCGCTGGGGCGGTATCTGAAGAACATGGGCGTGACCACGCTGCTCATCGACGAGACCAGCGCGGTCTTCGGCGAGTTCCGTGCGACCGAGCACAACCTCAGCTACATCGCGGACAACATCGTCGTGCTCCGGCACCTAGAACTCGACGGCAAACTCCGGAAGGCCGTCGGCGTCCTGAAAAAGCGCACCAGCGACTACGAGCGCACCCTCCGGGAGTACGCGATCAGCGAGAAGGGGATCCGGGTCGGCGAGCCGCTGACGGGGCTACGGGGGATCCTCTCGGGAACGCCGGAATTCGTCGACGACGGGGAGGACAGGTCATTCGACAGCGAGTGAGCGAACGGAACCGCATATACCGCCCCGGCCCGTCGGTAGGTGGTATGGAACTCGACCCGCGGACGCGCGAGCGGTCGATGTACCGGACGCTCACGGGCACAGTCGTCCCCCGGCCCATCGGCTGGGTGTCGACGACCGGCCCGGACGGCACCGACAACCTCGCACCCTACTCATTCTTTACGGTGGCGAGCGTCGACCCGCCGGTACTCCTGTTCTCGGCCGCCGACCGTCCGGGACGCCCCGAAGACCTCAGCGACACCGCGCGTAACGCTCGCGAGACCGGCGAGTTCGTCGTCAACGTCGTCACCGAGCCGTTCGCCGAGGCGATGAGCGAGACCAGCGCGACGCTGGAGCCGGGGGACAGCGAGTTCGACCACGCGGGGCTGGAGCGGGCCGAGTCAACGACCGTCGACCCCCCGCGAGTCGCCGGCATCGAGGCCGCATACGAGTGCCGGCTGCACGACACCGTCGACATCGGCTCGAACACGCTGGTACTGGGCGAAGTGGTCTACGCCCACCTCAGCGACGATATCCTCACCGACGAGGGGAAGGTAGACGTCGACGAGGTGGCGGCTGTCGGTCGGCTGGCCGGCAGCGGCTACTGCTGGACACGGGAGCGCTTCCGGATGGAACGGCCGGACTGACCGCGGCCGGACAACCAGGTCGGGCCGGGCAACCAGCCACAGGCCGGTCAGTCGTCGGCGTGGGCCTGCTCGAACGGTTTGGGGGGCAAAAGGAGTTCCTCGAGTTCGGGCATATGCTTGACGTTGTAGAGGATCTGGAGGTGGTCCGAGAGCGGGACCGCGTTGCAGGAGAGTTGGATGCCTTCCTCAACCATCTCGTCGGGAAGGATGTGGTCGATGGGGGTGGAGAGTTCACCCTTCCTGACGACGACAGCGCAGTTCGCGCAGGCCCCGCCCCGGCAGGCGTAGGGCCAGGCGTAGCCCTCCCGCTCTGCCGCTTCGAGCAGCGAGTCGCCGGGCTGGACGCGGAACCGGCCGTAGTCCGCTGTATCGAGACCCACATCGGCCGCCTTCTCGAAGATGTCCGGGTCTTCCAGATCCCAGCCGTAGTCGTCCAGCACCTCGTAGTTCAGGTACTCGACGTCCGGGTGCATCGACTGCGAGCCCCGCGGACCCGCGTCGCCGTCTCCGGCCTCGCTCCCGTCACCGGTCTCTCCGGCCGCCCCCGACGAGTCGTACTCCCCGGACAGGACCTTCTGGTAGGCGCTCCTGACGGTCTGAAACGCCCGCGCCGACCCACCCTGGTCGGGGTGGGTCTCCTTCATCCGTTCGCGGTAGGCCTCCGTAATCTCCTCCTCGTCAGCGTCGGGGCCGACACGCAGAATCTCGAACGGGGAACTCACATGCTAGCTTGGGCTTACTGAGAATTAAGTTTTCTCATCGACCAGCCCCTCGTCCCGCCGCGTGCCAGGAGTTGACACACACCGTGGAGAGTCCGGGCGGTCCTGACCTGTAGCCACGAACCGGCACAAAACGTTCACGAGTTCCGTCTCCCAGCTGTACGTACGTCAGACTTCCTGCTAACGAATCGCAGTCCATCCCACCAGTAGCGTTCAAATCAGGTCGTTACTTGTCGCGTAGTCTGCCGGACCCAAGTTCCCTCGGTCCCCGCGTTCTCTCTGTAACGGTCCCCCCGGCAGTTCGATATACCGGTATGCGATTTAGCGCAGCAGGACGAGCCAGGCGCTCCCGGCAGCGTGAGGCCGCCGGAGACAGGTTCATTCCGTCTGTTCGCCGTACTCGTCCGGCGAGAGGAGTCCGTCGAGATTACCCTCCGGCTCGATGTCGATCATCCAGCCCTCGCCGTAGGGGTCCTCGTTGACCAGCTCCGGTTCGGAGACCAGCGTCTCGTTACTCTCGACGACGGTGCCCGTGACCGGAGCGTAGATGTCGGAGACAGCCTTGATCGACTCGACGACGCCGAAGGCTTCCTCGCGCTCTGCCCGGTCGCCCTCGTCGGGTAACTCGACGAAGACCACGTCGCCGAGTTCGTCCTGCGCGAAGTCGGTGATACCGACCCTGACCGTGCCGTTCTCGACGCGCGCCCACTCGTGGGACTCCAGGTACCGGCAGTCCTCGGGAACCTCGAAGCTCATGAGAGGAAGGGAGTCCCGGTGACATGTGCTTTCTTCGGTTCGTCCCGGACCACCACGCGCACCGCCCGGCCGGGTTCGTCGTACGCACGCGGGAGATACCCGAGGGCGATGGGCTCGGCGAGTGTCGGACTCATCGTCCCGCTGGTGACGGTTCCGAGTCGCTCGCCGTCGGGGGATTCAATGGGGTACCCGTGGCGGGGGACTCCCCGCTCGTCGAGGGTCAGCCCAAGTAGTTTCTCGGCGGGCCCGTCCGCCGCGACAGCCGCGAGGGTGTCCCGGCCGACGAAGTCAGTCTCGAGTGCCACCGCGAAGCCGATGCCGGCCTCGTATGGGTTCCGTGGCTCCTCCTCGGGGTCGAAGTCCTGCCCGGAGAGCAACAGTCCCGCCTCGATTCGCAGCGTGTCGCGGGCCCCGAGCCCACAAGGGTGGCAGTCGGCCGCCGACCAGACAGTGTCGGCGTCCGCGACTTCGCAGATGACCTCGACGCCGTCCTCGCCGGTGTAGCCCGTCCGTGCGACGAGCGCGTCGGCGCCCGCGACCCGCGTCGCGGTCACCTCGAACCGCCCCAGGGCATCCAGGTCCGCCTCGGCCTCCCGGTCGACGAGGCCAGGTGCGTCCGGGCCCTGCACGGCGACCATCGCGTACTCCGCGGTGCGGTTCTCGACCGTCGCGTCGAGGCCCCACTCCTCGCAGTGGCTGACCCACCGCCCGGCAATCTCCGCGTCGTGGCCGGCGTTGGGGACGAACAGGTACCCGCCACCCCACTCGCCGGGAAGCCGGTAGACGACGGTGTCGTCGAGCATGATTCCCTCATCGTCGGTGATGGCGGCGTACTGCGCCTCACCTGGGGAGAGTGCCCCGACGTCGTTCGTGGTGAGTCGACCGGTGAGCCGGGCGGCGTCCGGACCGCTCACGACGACCTGCCCCATGTGTGAGACGTCGAACTTCCCCGCTCCCTCCCGGACGGCGGTGTGTTCGGTCCGGATCGACTCGAAGTCGACGGGCATCTCCCAGCCGCCGAAGTCGGTGAAGTCCGCACCCGCCGCCTCGTGGCCAGCACGGAGCGGAGACTGACGGCGTGTCATGGCACGACCGACGGGGGCTGGTATGCTAATCTTTTGGTTGTTCTCCAACCCTGTAAACGGTATTTCGCGATAGCAAACTTTGCAAACCCACGAAGCAGAAGACGGGTTCCGTGGTCCGACAAGTCGATTCTCCCCGAGACTGCTGAAATTGCGTACGCACGACCGTATCAGTAAAGCCGAAGAATTTCGCCGGGAGGTCGCGCTTGCTTTCCGACGGCTTGTAGACGTACTCGGAGATGATGCCCTCTTTGACGAGTCGGTCGAGTTGCGACTTGATGCTGGCCTTCGCCTTGACTGAGACCGCGTAATCCAGCTCGGTGAGCGACATCAGGTGGTCCGGATGTGCCAGGACGAACTGGACGATGTAGTGACGGGTCTCCTGCGAGAGCAGTTCGTGAAGTTCCACCTTCTCGCTCGGTATGTGGATTATATTGTTATGCTGATGGAACACGCGACCGGCGAACCAGAGTCGTCGCTACGGCGGCTCGGTGAAGACATTGACCCCACCGTCCTCGGTCAGGCCGACGGTCACCCGGGTCTCGAGCCGGTTCTGCGTCGTGTGTGTCTCGAGTTCGTTGTACAGATGCGAGTACAGCTCCGGCCGGCAGTAGGAGATCTTGACCCCGGCCTCGTCGCCCTGGTCGTACACGATCCCGACGAGGTCGTCGAACTTCGTGTCGGCCGGGACGGTGAACTGGACCGGCGAGCGGACCGTCCGCACGAGCTCGAGTGTCTGGCGTGCCTTCCGCACGTTCTCCTCGGCGGCCCGCTCGACCGCGCTCACGTTCGAGCCCGTGGTCCCCAGCCGGTCGGCCACCTCTTGCTGTGTCAGTCCCTGCTCCCGGAGTTCGAGTACCTCGACCTGCCGGTCGGTCAGGACTGTCGCTTCCGTCGATGGCATAAGTATTCAAACGAATGTGTTTGGCATAACCTTATTGATGAACTGGAACTATTTGCAGATATGACAGGCGAGGAGCGGTCGGTGGGCCGCCGGGCGGTGCTGAAGGCGACCCCGGCCGTGGTCGGTGGGCTCGCCGGGTGTTTGACCCCGCTCACGGCCAGCGGGGTGAACTCGGTCTCGCTGCTCGCCGCCGGCAGTCTCGCGCGGACCGTCGAGGACCACGTCGGCCCGGCGTTCGAGCGCCGGACGGGGACGGTCGTCTACGGCGAGTACTACGGCTCGAACGCACTGCTGCGGCTGGTCGAGGACGGAACCGAGTACCCGGACGTCGTCGTGAGCGCCGACGCCACGCTTCTCCGGGACCGGCTGTACGGCGAATTCACCGACTGGGACGTCGAGTTCGCAGCCAACAGCCTCGGCATCGGCTACCGCGAAGGGACGGCGTTCGGCAGGGCGCTCGACGGCGGTGAGCCGTGGTACGAGGCCGTGCTCGACGCCGAGCCCGGCGCGGTCGCCATCGCTGACCCGGACTTGGACCCGCTGGGCTACCGGGCCGTCCAGGCCTTCGAACTCGCCGCGGCCGAACACGGCCTCGAGGGGTTCCGGGACGCAATGCTCGACCGCGTCGACGAGGAACCGGAGGAGCCACAGCTGCTGGCTGGCGTCGAGACCGGGTCGCGCGCGGCCGCACTCGCCTACCGCAACATGGCGGTCGACCGCGGGATGGCCTTTCGCGAATTTCCCGACGCGTACAACTTCTCCCGGGTCGGGCTGGCCGACCACTACGCGACGGTCGAGTACACGACCGACGACGGGTACGCCGCCCGGGGCCGACCGATACTGTACAACGCGACTGTGCTCGAAGGCGCGGACAACCCGGACGCGGGCCACCGGTTCGTGGAGTTCGTGCTCGACAACCCCGGCATCCTCGCCGACGCAGGGCTGACCGTCGCGGGGCAGCTCCCGGAGACCGCCGGCAGTGTCCCGGAGGCGGTCCAGCCGTGAGCCTCGCCGACGGGGTCCCGACCTGGCAGTCGAGGCGCCCGGAGCTGCTCGTCCCAGCCGTACTCGGCAGCCTGCTGCTCCTGTATTTCGCTGTCCCGCTTGTCGCGTTTCTCTCGCAGGCCAGCCTGACAGACGTCGTCGCAAACCTCTCCACCCGGGGTGCACAGCGGGCGGTCCGCAACTCCCTTGTCACCGCGCCAGTCTCGACGGCGGTCGCAACGGTGCTCGGTGTCCCGCTCGCGTACGTCCTCGCCCGGCGGTCGTTTCCCGGCAAACGGGTCGTCGAAGCGCTCGTCGTGTTGCCACTGGTCGTCCCCCCCGTGGTGGGCGGCACGATGGTGCTGTCGGCCGTCGGGCGGTTCACACCAGTCGGCTCTGCGGCCGCCGCCGCTGGTCTCCCGCTGACGGACAGTCTGTTTGGGGTCGTCCTCGCACAGACCTTCGTCGCCGCCCCGTTCGTCGTCATCACTGCACGCGCGGGTTTCGGGGGCGTCGACGAGCGCCTCGAACAGGCCTCGCGGTCGCTTGGTTACGGGCCGGTGGCGACAGTCTGGAACGTCTCTCTCCCGCTCGCCCGTGGCGCGGTCCTCGCAGGGGTCGTCCTGACGTTCGCGCGGGCAGTGGGCGAGTTCGGCGCGACGATGATGGTCGCGTACAACCCGCGGACGATGCCGACGCGGATCTGGGTCGAGTTCATCGCCGGCGGGGTCGACGCAGTCGTCCCGCTCGCGCTCGTGCTCCTGGGAGTTGCCGTTCTCGTGCTGACGGCGGTCCAGCGCCTCGGCCGGATTCCGGCGGTGACCGACCGATGACGCTCGAAGTCGAGGCGCTCACACACCGCTACGGGGACGAACCGGCAGTCGACGACGTCTCTCTGACCGTCGAGGAGGGGGAGCTCGTCGCGCTGCTTGGCCCGAGCGGGTGTGGGAAGACGACGGTCGTCCAGACCGTCGCTGGCCACCTGCGGCCGACCGGGGGACTGGTCCGCCTCCGCGGGACCGACGTCACCGACAGCCCGCCCGAGGCGCGCCGGGTCGGGCTCGTCTTCCAGCGGTCGACGCTGTACCCTCACATGACCGTCGGCGGGAACGTCGCGTACGGGCTCAGGGGGCGTGGCGTCCGGGCGGACCAGCGCGCGGAGGCCGTCGGGGAGTATCTCGGGCTCGTCGGCCTCCGGGACCGGCGCAACGGGTACCCGTCGGAGCTGAGTGGTGGCCAGCGGCGCCGGGTCGAACTCGCCCGGGCGCTTGCGCCGGAGCCGGACGTGCTGTTGCTCGACGAGCCGCTGTCCGCCCTCGACCGGCAACTCCGCACGCAGCTCCGCAAAGAGGTCGGCCGCATCCAGCGCGAGACTGGCGTCACGACGCTGTATGTCACCCACGACCAGGCGGAGGCGATGGCGCTCGCTGACCGGCTCGTCGTCATGAACGACGGGGGCGTCTCCGGGGTCGGCGACCCGCGCGCGCTGTACGAATCACCGCCGACGCCCTTCGTGGCGTCGTTTCTCGGCCGGTCGAACACGCTCCCGGGAACTGTCGTCGGCCAGCAACCCCTGACAGCCGAGGTCGGCGGGGGCGAACTCGTGGTAGAGCCTGCCGGGACTGACCACCCGACCGGAAGCGTGGTGTCCTGTCACGTCCGGCCGGCGGCTCTCTCACTGCGGTCACCCGGAGCCGACCGAGCGGAGCCGAGGACCCAGTCACCGGCCGACGAGACGGTGGAACCTCCGGGTCGGGAGGTGGAGTCTGCAGGCCAGGGAACGGAGGCTGCGAGCGAGGAGTCGGAATCTGCGGACCACCCGTCGGACGGTCGGGGGCCGTCAGCGGCCAGTCAGCCTGTGGACATCCCGGCCCGCTCACCCGAAGCGGCGAGGGCGGCGCGGTCGCTGCCGGGGGAGGTCGAACGCGTCGCGGACCTGGGGAGACGCTACGACGTGACCGTCCGGCTCGACACCGGTGAGACAGTCCTCGTCGAGTGCAGGGAACGACCCCCGGCGGTCGGGGACCGGACAGCGGTCGACATACCCGGACGGAAGGTGACCGTATTCCCCGGCCGAGCTGACGGCGAAACGCCGTCCGCGGAGTGAGCAGACAGGAGGGGCCGAGGTGTGCACGCCGGGACCGCCCGGACGGTGTCGACCGTCGCGGTCAGTCGCCTGCCTCGTCTCTCGCGTTCACGGCGAGGACCGGCATGTCGGCGTGTCTGATGACCCGTTCGGTCGTGCTTCCCAGCAGATACCGGGAGAGTCCGGTCCGGCCGGCGGTCCCCATCGCGACCAGGTCGGCGTCGTGCTCGTCGGCGGACGCCAGCAGGTCCCGGGCGGCCACGCCCGTGCGGACCGTGGTGGTGGCTGCCAGCCCTCGGTCGCGTGCCTGCGTGGCGATCCACTCCGTCGCGGCCTCCCCCTCCGATTCGAGGTGAGTGGCGACGTCCTCGGGGACCGCGTCGTCCGGGCTGGCGACGGCGTCGCTGGTGTCGACGACCGTGACCGCGTGGACGCGGGCGCCGGTCCGTTCCGCGACGGTGAGGCCGGGTTCGACGGCGGCGGCCGCCGGCTCGCTCCCGTCGGTCGGGATCAGGACCTGCTCGTAGCCGTCACCGACGCGGCTGCGCTCGGTCGCGCGGACCGTGAGAACCGGCGCCTCGGAGCGGCTGACAACCCGCTCGGTTACGCTTCCGGTGACGTACCGGTCGATCCCCGTCCGGCCGTGTGTTCCCATCGCGACGAGGTCCACGTCGTGGTCGGTCACGTACGCCAGTATCGTCTCTGCGGGCTTGCCCCGGAGCGTGGCCGTCTCGACGGCACCGTTCCCGTCGACAACCGCCTGGACGGCGTCGACCGCCTCCTCGCCGTGCTCCTCAAGCCGGGCAACGAACTCCCTGCTGACGCCGCCGGCGTCGAACGGCCCGGCGGCGGACTGGACATCGACAACAGTAACGACGTGGACGGTCGCGTCGAACGCGTCCGCGAGGTAACGAGCGTGTTCGGCGGCCCGGACCGCGTGGTCGCTCCCGTCGGTCGGAACGAGGACCGTGTCGTACATGCTCTATCTGTGACGGGGCACCCACATAAACGGGGAGCCGCGTTCGCGGACGGTGGGAAGGGGCGGGCGGCCCGCGCGGTCACAGTCTGCGGTGTCGGCGGGCCGGCAGACGCGGGTCACTCCGGCTGGTACTCCTTCTCGAAGCCCCGGAACTCCGTGCGATGGGCCTCCTCGTCGCCGAGAATGGTCACAGCGAGGTCCTCGGTGACGGGGTCGCCGGCCGCGTCGGCGGCATCGATGAGGTCGCGGTAGGTCTCGATGGCGTCCTCCTCGGCGTCGAGCACGCCCCGGATGACCGACAGCACGTCCGTCGAATCCTCGGGCGGCTGCAGCGAGTCCTGCCGGGCGACGAACTCCGCGGACCCCGGCGGCCGCGCACCGAGCTGTTTGAGCCGCTGGCCGATCTCGCCGGCGTGGGTCAACTCCTCTTGGATGTCCTGCTCGAGGCTCTCTTTGATCTCCTCGGCCCGCACGCCGTCGAGGACGATCGCGTTGGTCTGGTAGTTCATCACTGTCTCGATCTCGTCGGTGTACGCCGTGCGCAGGAGGTCGACGACGCGGTCAGTGGACATACGGGCTGTTCGGTGCGGGCGGTAATGGATGTTCCGCCAGGGGGGAGAGGGAGGCGGGCCGTTTTACAACCCTCCACCAACAACCGTGCCGTATGCGAGGCTTCCGGATCGGCTCGGCGTTCGGCATCCCGGTCAGGCTCAACTGGAGTTTTCTAATCGTGCTCCCGTTCTTCGCGGCGTTCATCGCCTGGGACATCGCCGCGCTCACCGAGGTCATCAACGAGGTGTTCGCGACGACGATCGACTCCGCGCAGTTGCGTGAAGGGGTGTTGCCGCTGGCGCTGGGGCTGGCGTCGGCGCTCGGGCTGTTCGGCGGTGTCCTGCTGCACGAGTTCGGACACTCGCTGGTCGCGTTGCGCTACGATTACGAGATCGAGTCGATCACGCTCTGGCTGCTGGGCGGCGTGGCGAGTTTCGAGGAGTTCCCGGAGAACTGGCGCCACGAACTCGTGATCGCCGTCGCGGGGCCGGTGGTGAGCGTGCTCGTCGGTGTCGGCTCGTACGCCGTCTTTCTCGGGCTCCCGGCTGGTGTCGACCCCGCCCGGTTCGTCCTCGGCTACCTGGCCGTGCTCAACGTCGTCCTCGCCGTGTTCAATCTCCTCCCCGCGTTCCCGATGGACGGGGGCCGGATCCTCCGGGCGCTGCTGGCCCGGAACCAGCCCCGCGCGCAGGCGACCCAGCAGGCCGCCGCCGTCGGGAAAGTCTTCGCGTTTGGGCTGGCGCTGTTGGGACTGTTCTCTAATCTCTTTCTCATTTTGCTCGCCTTCTTCATCTACATCGCCGCCTCGAACGAGGCCCAGCAGACATCGCTCAAGGCGGCCTTCGAGGGCGTGACCGTCCGGGACGTGATGACCCCCGAGGACCGGCTGATGACCGTCGACCGGGACGCCTCGGTGGGCGACCTCCTGACGCGGATGTTCGAGGAACGCCACACCGGATACCCGGTAGTTCAGAACGGGAGCCTCGTCGGAATGGTCACGCTCGACGACGCGAGCGACGTCAACGAGGTCGAACGGGACGCCTACCGCGTCGAGGACGTGATGTCGGCCGACGTCCCGACGATCGGACCCGGGGCCGACGCGATGGAGGCCTTCGAGCGGATGCAGGAGAACGGTGTCGGGCGGCTCCCGGTCGTCGACGACGGCGGCAAACTCGCCGGGATCATCTCTCGGACGGACCTGATGCGGGCGTTCGATATCGTCCAGAAGAGCGGTCCGCCACAGGGGATCCGGCGGACCGACCCCGACATCGACGTCCGGTAAGTGCCTGCCCTGTGCGGTCCCCGGAGGGGGGAGGGGCTCGCGGCCGGCCGCGGGCTCGCCTACTCGCGGCGCCGGGAGTTTGTCGCCGACGCCCCCGCCCGTCGAGGAACGGCTCCGGCGGCTGACCGGCGAGCAGCCGGACGGTCGGTGGAGCCAGTCCCGACCACTCCGGTAACTCCCTGCCTCACCGCCGTGGCTGGACCGGGAGGTCGATACCGGTCGGCCGCTCGTGGTCGTGGTAGACCGTGTTCGTGGCGACCCTGCGCTCGCGCCCTCCCGGGGAGTCGCCGGTGTTGTGGTTGGCGTCGTAGCGGGGGTAGTTCGACGAGGAGATGTCGAGTCTGATCCGGTGGCCCGCCCGGAAGACGTTGGCCGTGGGGTAGGGGTGGACCTCGAACTCGTAGACCTCGCCGGGCGTGACGGGGTCGGGCTCGCGGCGGCCGTTGCGGTATCGGGCCCGACACACCCCGTCACAGAGGTTCAGGGCGAACCCCTCGGGATAGTCCTCGCTGGGTGGGTACTCGTCGACCAGCTTCGCCGTGAAGTCCGTGTCGACGGCGTCGGTCGACGCGTGGACCCGGACGCGGACCGGGCCGGCGATTTCAACCGGCTCGGCGAGCGGCGGCGTGCGGAAGACGAGCACGTCGTCCCGGTGCTCGACGGGACCGTACGGTGGCTCCGCGCCGAATGTGTCCGGGCGAGTGCGCTGGTCGTAGCCGCCGCGGCCAGTGATGCTCAGGGTGGGCCGGTCCGCGAGCGGAAGCTCGACCAGCGGCTCCTCGCGGGGCTCGACGGTGTAGTACGACGAGCAGTTACCTCCGAGCGTCGGGACGGGGTCCGCGGGGTCGAACTGGTAAGTCGTGCTCGCTTCCTCGGCATCGGGCCGGTCAGTGGCGAGGGTCCCGTCGGGCTGGGCGTAGTAGGTCCGGAAGTCCGTGTCGGGCAGCGGCCAGTCGGCGGCCTCGGCCCAGGTGCCGCCGTGGCGAAGGCGGCCGGTTCGTCCGGTCGCCTCCGCCGGCGTGTCGACGCCCATCCGAAAGTAGGTCACTGACTCGCGGTCCCACGTCTCGGCGCCCTTCAGATACCGGTCGAAGAAGGCGAGCTTGGTCGCCCGGAAGTCCGTCCGCGCGGGCTCGCCAAAGGCCGCCTCGCCGGCGTACGGTTTCCCCCACGAGGCGGTCCCACCGTGGGTCCAGGGCCCCATCACGAGGTAGTGGTCGCTGTCTTTCATCTCCGCAAAGGCGGTGAAGTTGTCGCAGGTTGCCTTTGTGTAGGAGTCGTACCAGGCGCCGGAGTAGACGGTGGGGACGTCGGCGCTCTCCTCGCGGTACCGCCGGAAATTCACCCCCCGCTCGGTCCACAGTTCGTCGGTCCCGTCGCTGGTCATGAAGTCGAAGACCCACTCCTCGTAGTTCGGGATGTGTCGCAGCGGGGACTGTCCGCGGACGGGTGGCTCGCTTGCGAGCACGTCCCGGGTGTCCACGTTCGCGAGGAGGCGCTGGACAGCCACGTCGTCGAGGGCACGCTTGGCGAAGCCGCCACCGATGGTGAGCGCCCAGGTCAGCCACCGCAGTTCGAAGGCACCGCCCTGCCGGAGGACGGCGT
>CAZOWU010000021.1:0-16916 GCA_964583735.1 uncultured Halobacteriales archaeon
AACGCTCGCGCGAGCACGTAACTCGCCCCCGCGCCCGACAGCTCGGCGGCGCCGTCGATCCCCTCTAGCAGGGGGTTGAGGTGGTACTCGGTCCCGGCGTCGGCGGGCTGGTGGTGGTCGGCGACGACGGGTGTGAAGTCGCCGGCCTGCTCGTGGGCCGCGATGACGTCCAGTTGCCCGCTGCCGAAGTCGGTGAAGAGGACGGTGTCGTACTCCCGGGCCGCGATGCTCGCTAGCTCGGTTTCGTCCAGTTGTTTCTTGAACACGGTCTCGAACTCGATGCCGGCCCGCCGGAGCGCAGTCGCGGCGATGGCCCCACTCGTGAGCCCATCGGCGTCGATGTGGGAGGCAAGCAGCACGCGCTCCGCGGCCAGTAGCCACTCGGCGCAGGCCTCCGCGCGCTCCTCGAGAGCCGGAACGGGTCCCATCGCGTCGAGGTAGGGGCGGCTTGTGGCTTAAACCTCCGGACCAGGCTTGGCCAGCGGAAACGCCCCGAGCCGCCGGTCGACCAGTCGCGCTATCCCGGCGCCCAGCGGCTTCCCGGTCGTTGCGAGCCGGCGGGCCTCGCGCACTTCGGTGGCGTCGGCCAGAGGCACCAGCCACACCTCGGTACCCTCGGGACCGACGTCGACCAGCAGCATCGCCTGCGGGTACGAGCAGACTGCAGGCGCCAGCACCTCCGTGGTCGGCCCGTGGGCGGCGACTGCGGGGACGTGGTGGTGGGCCGTCAGCGTCAGGGGGACCCCGTGGTCGGTCAGGACATCGCGGACCGCGCCGGCGTCTTCGAGCGGGAAGTTCGCCCACTTCTTGCCGGGGTTCTCGGGCAGCGTCGCGACGTTGTGATGCAGGACGACGACCGGCGTCTCCACGTCGGGGAGACTGTCGGCCAGCCAGGCGCGGTCGCGCTCGCCGACGCGGCCGCCCCACGTCGACCGGAGACCGCCGTCGGGCGCGCTCGCGGTGTTCACACCAAGAACCGTCACCGGTCCCACCTCCCGTGTGAACGGGAGGCCGGGGGTGTACCGCGCCTCGAAGGCACTCGCCGGTGGGCTGTCGTGTTCGTCGACTGTCTTCGGGACGTCGTGGTTACCGGGGACGGCGACCCACGGGACCTCCAGGTCCGCCAGCGCCTCGTCGACGGCCTCGAAGGCGACCGGGCGACCATCGCCCGTCAGGTCGCCCGCCAGCACCGCGAGGTCGGCGCCCGCGGCGTCGGTCCGGGTGACGGCCCGCTCCAGCAGTTCCCGGCTCCGGTGGGCCACCTTCCAGGTCCCGTGCTCCCCGATAGCGACGTGCGGGTCGGCGATGACTGCCAGTCGGACCGGGTCGGTGGTACGCGGCCGACGGAGGCGCGCGAGCAGGGGCCCCGGCGTGCCGGACGCGGCTGTCTCCGTGCCGCCGGCAGTTGCCCCCGCTTCGGGAGCTGTCATCCCTGCTCCGGGAGCAGGTGGACCCGGTCGGTGTCCAGCGACAGCGTCACGTCCCGCCCCTCGGGGGCCCGCTCGGGGTCGAACCGGAGCGTGAGTTCCCGGTCGTCGGGCGTGTGCGCGGTCGCCCGGACGTGCTCGCCCAGGTAGAACCGCTCCTCGATGGTCGCCTCGACGGGCCCACCGTTGAGCGTGAAGGCCTCCGGGCGGGCAACGACCGTGACATCACCCTCCGGCGCGCCCGCAGGTGCCTCGACTGCCGCGTGGCCCAGGTCGAGTGTTCCGTTTTTGACTGTGCCAGCCAGGCGATTCGAGGTGCCCACGAAGTCCGCGACGAAGCCGTTGGCGGGCCGCTCGTAGATCTCCGCGGGCGTGCCGACCTGCTCGATCCGGCCATCGTTCATCACGGCGATACGGTCACACATCACCATCGCCTCTGCCTGGTCGTGGGTGACGTACATCGAGGTGACGTCGATCTCCTCCAGCAGCGAGCCGATCTCCTCCTGGAGCCGGGTCTTGAGCTTGGCGTCGAGCCCGGTCATCGGCTCGTCCAGCAGCAGGACACGGGGCTCGATGGCGAGCGCACGGGCAAGCCCGACCCGCTGCTGTTGGCCGCCCGACAGCGTGGTGGGGTCGCGGTCACCCATCCCGCCGATATCGAGCAACTCGAGCATCTCGGTGGCCCGGTCTGCCCGCTCCGCTTTCGAAACGTCGCGCATCTTCAGCCCGAACTCGACGTTCTCCTGAACTGTCATGTTGTCGAACAGCGCGTAGGACTGGAAGACGAGTCCGACGTTGCGCTGCTCGGGTGGGACGTGGGTAACCTCCTCGTCGTCGAACAGTACCTGCCCCTCGGAGGGTGTCTCGAAGCCCGCGACCGTCCGGAGGGTTGTCGTCTTTCCGCAACCGGATGGACCGACCAGGCCGACCGTTTCCCCGGGTTCGACCCGCAACGAGACATCGTCAACGGCGAGCGTTTCCCCAAACTGTTTCGTGATATCGTTTACTGTGACACGTTCAGCCATCTATCTGACACCTCCGACAGAGAAGCCGTTCTCGCCGAGCCGGTTGAGTAGGGCCGTCACCACGGCCACGATGACGAAGTAGATCGAGATTGCGGCCGCGGCCCGCAGGAACGGGTTGTTCGAGATGTTCTCGAAGAGGAACAGCGAGAACGGCCGCGGCCCGCTGGAGTAGACCACATACGAGAAGTTGAACTCGGCGGCCGCGAGCGTCCAGCAGATGATAGAGCCCGAGATGATCCCCTGTTTCGCACCGGGGAGGATCACCCGCAGGAAGGTGGTCGTCCACGAGGCACCGAGCGACCGGGCGCTCTCCTCCATCTGCCTGAGGTCCATCGACTCGAAGGAAGACTGGACGGCGAGCACCATGTAGGGGATCTTCAGCAGCGAGTAGCCGAGCACCAGCGCGATGACACTCGGCAGGTTTGGATATGTCTTCAGGAAGGCGATCCCGAGGATGATCCCCGGGACGATCGGCAGGACCGCGAACGTGTTCATCAGCCGGCGACCGGTGAAGTCGTAGCGAGTGACGGCGTACGCAATCGGGACGCCGACCAGGAGGTTGATCAACACGCCAAGCAGCGCAAGCAGGACACTGAACCCCAGCGCAACCGGGATCGGCGTCTGGACGAAGAACTCGAAGGGAAAAAACAGCGTCAGCTCCGGCAGGAAGGGGAGGTTGAGGACGAACAGGACGTCCGGCGCGACGAACGTCCAGAACCCGCCGAGCCCGCGGGCGGCGCCCTGCGTCTCGGCGACCCCGAGCGCCTGTGCCCAGTTCTGGAGGGTGAGTCCGCCGCTGGGGAGAATGCCGGTCCAGTTCTCGAAAAAGGAGGCGACGAAGGTCACCAGCACCGGCCCGATGAGGAAGACGACGGTGACGAGGATCAGCGCCGTGACCAGGCGACGGCCGTACTGTGCCGACAGCCGGCCCAGCCGGCCCGGCTCGCGGTCGGGGACGTCGCCCGTGACCGCCCCCGTGTTGTCGGCTCCCGGCGTGCTCATCGTGCCACCTCCGCGCTGGTGTAGCGCAGCCCGAGGAAGGTAAACAGGACGGTGAACAGGAAGAAGATGGCCGCCAGCGCCGAGGCGATATTCAGCTCGAAGCCGACCTTGACGAGCTGGTCGAAGCGGAACGTGACCACCGAGAGCGCCTTCAACACGAGGACGGTCCCGAAGATGGCCAGTGCCGTCCGGAAGGTGAGGATGAGCGCCCCGACGATCCCCGGGCGGATCTGTGGGAGAGTGACGTAGCGGAACGTCTGTAGCGGGGTCGCCCCCAGGGCACGGGCAGCCTCCTCGGCGTCGGTGTTCACCTCAGCGTAGGTCCCCCGCAACAGCAGCGTCGCCCGGGGGATCATCGAGTAGAGGTAGCCAAAGAACAGCCCGACGATGGCGAGTGCCGTCCCGGAGGGCTGGCCGGTCAACTGGAGGTCGACCGGCTGAGCCCCGCTCAGCACGGCGAAGAAGTTGGTGAGAAAGCCGGTCTGTCCGAACAGGACGATCATCATGAAGGCGGCGACGATCCCCGGCAGGCTGATCGGAAAGGAGACCAGCGTCACCAGCAACCCCTTCTGGGGGAGGTCGTACTTCTCGAGTCCGTGTGCAACGGCGATACCGACAATCACGCTCGACACCGTAGTGATGGCGCCGAACCACAGCGAGTTCCAGATCGTCTTTCCGTAGACGGGGTCGACCGCCTCCCCGCCGGTGGCGATAGCCGCCGAGAGGTCCGTCCCCACCAGGGGGATGAACGCGGCGATAGAGGCGAACAGCCGCTGGTACGGCGCCAGTGTCCACCCCTGGACCTCGAAGAGGAACTGTTCGGAGACGCTGATCCGGAACATCGTCGTTAGTGGCAGGAACGCACCGAACAGCGCGAGCGCGAAGAACGGGACCGCCAGCGCGGCGATTCGGCGGCGTTTGCGCCCCTGTTCGGTAGTCGGGAAGACCAGCCGTCCGGGCCGAGTCCCCCGGATGCGACCGAGCAGGGTCGACTCGTCGAGTGTCGACATCGACTCAGTAGCCGGTGAGCCCGACGCCCTGCCCGATGTCCTGGATGATACCCTCCTGCTGGTCGACGAGTTTCCCGTAGTCGACCTGGAACTGTGTCTCCTCGTAGACGCTCTGGTCGGGGAACCGCTCGGGCGTCTCCAACTCGTCCGACCGGATCGGGCGGACAAAGGCGTCGAAGAACTTCTTCTGGCCCTCCTTCGAGAGCACGTAGTCCATGAACAGCTTGCAGGCCTCGGGGTTTGGCGCACCCTTCAGCATCGCGTAGCCGTAGGGCTGGTTCAGCGCACCCTTGCCCTCGGGGCCGTTCAGGAACTTGACGCCGACCTGGTCCTCGGAGAGGGACTCGGCGTTGTACTTGAGGTCCAGCCCGGTGTAGTCGTACTCGACGAAGGTCTGGATCTCGCCTTTGCTGAACTTCTGTTCGACGTTGCCGGCGAAGACGGCACCCTTGCTCTTGACGTCGTTGTAGTAGTCGATGACCGGCTGGACATCGTCCAGCGAGCCGCCGTAGGCGTTGTTGATCGAGAGTGCGCCGGCCAGCCCGACCGCGGCCTGCGGGGGCTGGAACTGGGTCCTGTTGGCGGTTTCCTCCCGCTTGAGGTCCTCCCAGGTCTCGGGTGGGGCAACCCCCTGCTCCTCGTAGAGGTCCTTCCGGTAGACGACCGCGGTGGTCATCCGCCGGGTCGCCGTTACGTTGCCGTCGTCGGTCTTCAGCGAGTCCGGCACCTTGTCGTAGTTTGCGGGCTTGTACGGCTGGGTGAGCCCGTCGTTGCGGGCGACCACGCCGAAGGTGTAGCCGCCGTTCATCGCGGAGTGGTTCGGGTCCTGTGCGTTCTGGCGGGCGTGCGAGAGCGCTTCGCCCGAGGACCGCTGGTCGTCGTTCAGCGTGACGCCGTACTGGCTCTCGAAGTCCTCCATCAGTGCCCCCCAGTTCGACCAGCCGGTCTGGACGGCGTAGATGAACAGCTTCTCGGGGAAGCTACTCGGGCTGACTGTCGTCTGGGAGTCGCCGAAGCCGACCTCGTAGGTGTCGGCGCCGTCGGAACCGTCCCCTGTCGAGGCCCCACCGTCTCCATCGGACCCGCCAGAGTTGCTCCCCCCATCCGAACCGTCACCGGAGCTGTCGTCCTCCGGCGTACCACCGCCGGCTGAACAGCCAGCCAGTGCCGTGATACCTGCCGCGCCCGTTCCTATCAGGAACTGCCGTCGTGATGGCATCGTGTGAGTTCGTGGTGACTGGGGTAAAGTGGATTTATATGAGCCGTCCGTGGGTGCATATACCCGAGGTGAACGTTGTATTCAGTATATATTCCGTTATATTGGTCTACTCACTCGGTACCCCCTCTTCGTTGTTGGGTCTGTTATGGATGGCTCCCAACTGCTACATATCCGGTAGCCGGGCGTAGGTCAGCCCGACGAGGCCCACACCGACAAGCACGACTGCTGCCAGCGCGGCCCAGGAGAGGCTGTAGGAGCCGGCGTCGGCGAGCAGGCCGAAGGCCGGCGGGGCCAAGAGCGCGCCGACGTTGAGCGCCGTCTGCCCGCCAGCGGTCGCGGCGCCCACTTCTCTGTCGTCGACGAGCGCCGACAGGGCAGTGTAGTACAGCCCCGTGAACCCGAAGACGGTGAGGCCGACGCCGGCCACGAGCGCGAGCGTGAGTCCGGGTGGGGGCGAGAGCGCGAGCGCGGCGAGCAGGACCGCCCCTACGCCAGCCTGGCCGGCCAGCAGGAGCGTCGCCGCGCGGGCAGGGGCCCACGACAGCCGCCGGCCGAGGCGGTCGGCCACACTGCCGACGCCGACCCGGCCGGCGCTGCCGGCGACCTGTGCGAGCGCGAACGCGCCGCCGGCGACCCCGACGGTCGTCCCGACGGACTCGGTGAGGTACAACGTCAGGTAGCCGACGGCGGTAAAGAGTCCCGCGCCGAGACAGAGCCCGGCGGCCACGAGCGCGACGTAGGCGCGGTTGCCACGCAGCGAGCCCACGTCCGGCAGGGTCGGCCCACCCGCTGCCGGGCTGCCGGCGTAGCCGACGGCGAAGAGGCCGGCCACGGCCACTGCGAGGACGCCCAGGCTGGCCAGGCCGACCCGCCAGGTAGCGACGGCCGGGGCGGCGGTGGCGACGACCAGCGCCGACAGCGCACTCCCGGCGGTGACGCCGACCTGCTTGAGCCCGATTGCCAGCCCCTGCCTGCCGGCGGGGACGCCCGCGACGATGGCGCGGTTCGTGGCGGGCATCGCCGTCGCGTAGGCGACCCCGAGGACGAACGCGGCCGCGAACAGGAGGACGGTCGAGGGCGCGACGGTCACGGCGAGTGCGCCCCCGCCCAGGCCTGCCAGCCCGCTCACGAAGGCCGGGCGCTCGCCGTAGGTGTCGACGAGGGCGCCGCTCGGGACCAGCGCCAGCGTGTAGCCAAGCGTCAGCGTCGTGACGAGCACGCCCACCAGAAATCGCGAGAGGCCGAAGGCCTCGCTGAGGAACGGGGTGGCGGCAAAGGGCGCGTAGTAACAGCTGCTCGCGACAGTCTGCCAGCCGGTCACCAGGCCGACGAGCCGGCGGGTCGAGCCCACGCTCACGCGGCTCACTCCAGGGCGGCGACCGTCTCCCGTGCGAGCGTCTCGAAGTCGGCCTCGGCGGGGACAACGTCGACGTCGATGCCCGCGGCTTCGGCGGTCTCGGCGGTCGGTCGGCCGATTGCGGCGACGACGGCCTCCGCGAGTCCGGCGACGGCTGCTTCCCGGATGCCCCGCTGCTCTGCGGCGGCCAGGAGGTGCTCGACGGTCAGCGAGGAGGTGAACAGGGCGGCGTCCAGGTCGCCGGCGGCGGCCCGCTCGGCAGCGCGGCCGGCATCCTCGGGGCGGGTGAGCCGGTAGAGGACGGTCTCGTGGACGTACGCGCCTGCCTCCTCGAGCCCTGCCAGCAACACCGGCGAGCCGTGGTCGCTGCGGGCCACCTCGACGCGGGCGCCGTCGACCTCGCCGGCCAGCCGGTCGACCAGCCCCGTCGACGAGTAGGTTTCCGGAAGGACGTCGACGGGGTAGCCGGCCGCTTCGAGCGCGTCGGCGGTTGCTTCCCCGATGGCACAGACCGCGCCCGTGGGCGTCCAGCCAGCCTCGGCGGCGAGTTCGACCCCGGTCTTGCTCGTCAGGACCGTGTACTCGGCGTCCCCCCGGGGGGTCGCGCCCGTCGGCTCAACCGCGAGCATCGGGTCGGGAAGGGGGTCGACACCCAGCCGCTCCAGCAACGCTTCGGCCTCGTCGATGCGCTCGTCGTTCGGCCGGAAGACGGCGACGGTGGGGTTGGGGGTGGAGTCGCCAGTCATGGCTCCGAGGCCTCCGTGGTGGTCAGGAAGTCGACGACGCGCCCGCGGGTGGCGGCGACGTCGCCGATGACGGTGAGTGCGGGCGGCTCGACCCCCGCAGCGTCGCGAGCCTCGACGGCCGTCTCCAGCGTCCCGGTGGCGACCTGCTGGCCCTCCCTGGTGGCCCGTTCGACGAGCGCGACCGGCGTCGACGGAGCCATCCCGGCTTCGACCAGTGCCGCCGTGTACTCGGGCAGGCGGGTTACCCCCATCAGGACGACGATGGTTCCGCCGGTCGCGGCCAGTGCCCCCCAGTCGACCGCCGAGTCTTCCTTTTCGGGGTTCTCGTGGCCCGTCACGAACGTGACGGCGGAGGCGTGGTCGCGGTGGGTGACGGGGATCCCCGCTACCGCCGGCCCGGCGACGGCGGAGGTGACTGCGGGTACCACCTCGAAGGGAACGCCCCGCTCGGCGAGGTAGGCCATCTCCTCGCCCCCGCGACCGAACACTGTCGGGTCGCCGCCCTTCAGGCGGACGACCGTCTGCCCCTCCCGGGCGAGTTCGACCAGCCGCTCGTTGATGTACGCCTGGGAGGTCCCCTCGCCGTGGGCGCGCTTGCCGACGTCCTCGCGTTTCCCCGCGGGGATGTCGCCGAGGATGTCCGGCCCGGGAAGCTTGTCGTGGAGGATCGTGTCGGCCTCGGCGAGTAGCCGGTGGGCCTTCACCGTCAGCAACTCCGGGTCGCCCGGCCCCGAGCCGACCAGATAGACCGTGCCGTCTGCGACCGCCGTGTCAGACCCGGCGTCGGTAGTATCCTCGCTCATTCTCGCTTGGCCTCGTCGGCACTCTCGCGGGCAGCCTGTCGCACGAGCCGTTTCGCGCCCTCCTCGGCCAGGTCCGCGGCGAACTCGACCGCCGCCTCGGCGTGGCGCTCGACCGGCAACTCCCGCTCGCCGGTCACCTCCTCGGTGCCGTCCTGTGAGAGGACGCGGGCGGCCGTGGCCACGACCTCTCCCTGGAGCCGGGCGTGGACGCCCAGCGGCGCCACACACCCCCCGCCCAGCTCCGAGAGGACCGTCCGCTCGACGGTGGTCTCGACCCGGGTCGGCGGGTGGTCGACAGCGTCGTGGACTGTCTCCGCGACTTCGCCGTCCAGCGCGGTGACGGCGATGGTTCCCTGGCCCGGCGCGGGGACGAACTCGCTCGGGACAAGCCGCTGGGACTCCAAGTGGTGCAGGAGGCCGCTGCGCGCCAGCCCCGCCTCCGCGAGACAGATGGCGTCGTACTCCGTGTCGACCTCCCGTTCTAACGCTCTGCGCTCGACCTCGGCGAGCCCGTCGAACCACTCCTCGACCGACTGCTCAAATGCTTCGCCGGCACTCCCCTCTTCCTCGTCACTTTTGTCGTTGCCGCTGTCGTCCTCGCCCTCGCGTTCCGCAGCCTCGACGCGGCGCTCGTGTTCGCGCTGCAGCGACGGGCCGAGCAGCTTCTCGACACGGGTGTCGACGTTGCCCCGGAGTCCCTCCACCTCGATGTCGGGCCGGCGCGCGAGCAACTGGGCGCGCCGGCGGAGGCTGGAGGTGCCGACGACGGCCCCTGCGGGGAGGTCTTCGAAGGGGGTGCCGCCGGGCGTGACGAGCACGTCGCCCGCGGCGGCGCGTTCCGGGATGCCCGCCACCACCAGCTCCGAGGGCTGGTCGGTGGGCATGTCCTTCATCGAGTGGACCGCCGCGTCCAGCTCGCCGTCGATGACTTTCTCGTCGAGGCTGCGGACGAACGCGCCGGTGGTACCAAGCCTGTGGATCAGTTCGTCCCGAAGCTGGTCGCCCGTCGTCTCCACCTCGACGAGTTCCACGTCGAGACGCCGGGTCGCGAGCAGCTCCCGGACAATGGCGGCCTGGCGGAGGGCAAGCTCCGAGCCCCGAGTCGCCAGCCGTAGCGTTCGGCCGCGCGGACTCATTATCTTCCTCTCGACGGCCAGGGGTGAAAAGAACACCACTTTGCGTCGGCCACGGCTTCAGCAACTGAAGCGCTGCGCGCCCAGCTTTGATGATGGCCCTCGAACCCGGAGGTATGAGCCAACAGCCCACCCGGGGCAGGACGCGCCTCGGCGCGCTCGGCCGCATCGCCAGCGACCACCCGACTGCGAGCTTCGTCGCCCTCGCGTACGCCATCTCGTGGGCGCTTTGGGTCCCGCTCGCAGCCGGCTTCTACGACGCTGCCCGCGGGTTCGACCCGTTCGTGCTCGTCGGCGGGTTCGGCCCGCCGGCCGCCGCCGTCGTCGTGACGTGGCTGCGCGGCGGGAGCGTCCGCCGGCTGCTGGGGCGGGTCGTCCGGTGGCGAGTCCACCCGGGGTGGTACCTCGCCGCCGTCGGCCTCCCGCTTCTCACCTTCACCGTCGCCAACACCGGGCTGTACGCCACACTCGGCGCGCAGGTCGACCCCGGGTTGCTTCCCGAACGGCTCGGCGCCGTGGCCGCGAGTCTGCCGCTGGTCGTCCTCCTCGGCGGCGGCCAGGAGGAACTGGGCTGGCGCGGGTTCGCGCTCCCGCAGCTCCAGCGCCACACCAGCCCGCTGGGCGCCAGCCTGCTGGTCGGCATCGTCTGGGCCTGCTGGCACCTGCCGCTGTTTTTCACCGCGTGGGCCTCGAGCAACCTCCCCTTCGTCGCCTACCTGCTCGCGGTCGTCGGGATGTCCGTCCTGTTCACCTGGGTGTACAACGGCTCCGGCGGGAGTGTCCTCCTCGTCATGCTCATGCACGGGCTGTTCAACAGCGCCAACGGCCTGCTGCCGGTCGTGCAGGCCGACATCGTGACCGCACCCTACCCGCCGCTGGTGGTCGTCGGGCAGGTGCTCGCGGTCGGGGTACCGGCTCTCCTCCTCGTGGCAGTCTACGGCCGGTCGCTCGGCCCCCGGGTGGTGACCGGCGCGACCGACCGCGTCACCGCAGCCGTCACGGGCGATTGAGCTACCACGGCTCGTCTTTCAGCCCCAGCACGTAGGCGATGGCGTTGGTCGCGAGGTGGAGAACGGGGGTGGCGACCAGCACCACCGCCAGGACGGGCAGCGTGAAGGTGTCGAGAAACCACGAGGGCGCGGCCACGGCCCCGAGGAGGAGCGCCCCGACGACGAAGTCCAGCTGGTCGATACCTGGGAGGGGCGCGCCGCGCTCGCGGCCGGTCCGCCGTTTCAGGAAGGAGGCGCCGATGTCACCGAGCATCGCTCCCAGCGGCAGGGCAAGTGCCGCCGCCAGCGGTAGCTCCGGAAGCCCGACGCCGAGTGCGTCGCTGGCGGGCCCACGGAGCTCGCGCAGCAGCAGCCCCACCCCGACGCCGGCAAGCCAGCCGGCGGCGGTGCCCCGCCAGGTCTTGCCGTCGCCGAGCACACGCCGGCCGCCCATCGTCCGACCGCCGTCGATGGGCCGCCCGCCCCCGAACAGTACGGCAGCGTTGTTGGGGATGTAGGCGGGCAACATCGCCCACAGCGCCGTAGCGACTGTCGCGACCGGGTCCATGCCAGGCGGTCGACAGGCCGCCTCTTAACCTCCCCGGATCCCGCGCCCGCCGCCCGGGTTTCCCGGCGAGATACTCGCGCGGATACAGGACGGGACGGGCGAGCCCGACAGTCTCTTCTCTACCCGTGGGGTAGATTCGGGTATGTTGCCGCCGGTCGCCCGCCGGTTCGTGGCCGGAGAGGAGGCCGCGACCGCACTGGAGCACGCCCGCCAGCTCAACGACCGGTCGGTCGGGGCGATCCTGAACCTGCTGGGCGAACACTACGGCGACCGCGGGCCGGCCGACGCCGACGCTGCCGCCTACCGCCGGCTGGTCGAGGACATCGCGGCCGCGGACCTGCGGGCCCGACTCTCGGTCAAGCCGACCCAGCTGGGGCTGGCGGCCGACGAGACGGTTTTCAGGGAGACCCTCGGGACCGTCGTCGAGCATGCCGACGACCACGGCGTCTTTGTCTGGGTCGACATGGAGGCGCCCGAGACGGTGGAGGCGACGCTTTCGGCACACGAGGCACACGCCCGCCAGGGGCGCGGGGTCGGGGTGTGCCTGCAGGCAAACCTTTCGCGCACGCCCGACGACATCGAGCGGCTGGCCGACGCCGGTGGCGTGGTCAGGCTGGTCAAGGGAGCCTACGACCCGCCTCCCGGCCAGGGATACAGCGAGAACGACCGCGTCGACGAGGCTTACGAGGAGTGTCTGGAGCAGCTGTTCCGGACCCACGACCGGGTCGCCGTGGCGAGCCACGACCCCGCGATGCTCGCGCGGGCCGCGACGCTACACGAGGCGTACGGCACGCCGTACGAGGTGCAGATGCTGATGGGTGTCAGGACCGACGCGCAGTACGACCTCGCCGGTCGGCGGGCAGTCTGGCAGTACGTCCCCTACGGCCGGCGGTGGCTCTCCTACTTCTACCGGCGGGTGACCGAACGGTGGGAGAACGCCGCCTTCGCGGCCCGGGCGGTATTGTAGGTCCCGAACGTTACCGCACACTCGCCCGCATGACCGCGTCGCGGTCGATATGTCACTCGGTTCCGGACCTCGGACAGTCTGTGGATCTGAAGGCTCATTACCCCACCGCCGTCAGAGACGAGTAATGGCCGGTTGGAAACGCGATTTCGCCAGCGGACTGGTCATCCTCGTCCCGATTCTGGTGGTGGCCTTCGTCGTCAGTTGGCTGTACGGCCAGCTCGCGACCGTGCCCGTGGCCATCGACCCGCCGCCGCTGCGGGTCGCGATTACGCTCGTCGTCTTCGTGCTTCTCGTCTTCGCCATCGGGTACCTGATGCGGACCGCGCTGGGCGGCGTGGTCGAGGGTGCTCTCGACGACATGGTCAACCAGATCCCCGGACTCCGGGTGGTCTACAACGCCTCGAAGATGGCCGTCGAGACGGCCGTCGGTGGGACCGAGGAACTCCAGGCTCCGGTGAAGATCGAGACCTGGGACGGCCTCCGGATGACCGCCTTCAAGACTGGCCAGACGACCGACGACGGCCGCGAACTCCTCTTCCTGCCGACGGCACCCAACATCACGACCGGCTTCGTCATCGAGGTCGAGCCCGACCGCTACGAAGAGACCGGCGAGACCGTTGAGGACGCGCTGACACGAGTGCTCAGCGCCGGCTTCGGCGACGCCGAGGAGCGCGATGTCCGGGACCTCTTCGAGGACGGCTGACGTGTTCACGGATCTGGGATGCGTCACACTTCCGGTATCCTTATGACCAGCGAGGCCGAACTCGAGTTCATGTCAGAACAGCAGCGGGCGCTCGGCGCCGACGGGGTGCTCACGCTGAAACACCTCGCGTTGCTCGGTGCACTCGACGGCCAGGAGAAGCTCTCCTGTTCGGGGCTGGGCGAGCGGCTGGACGCCTCGACGCAGACCGCCTCGCGGCGCCTCCAGCGCCTCGAGGAGGACGGCTACGTCGAGCGCGACGTCGTCGGCGACGGGCAGTGGGTCGAGGTCACCGAGCGGGGGGCCCAGCGCCTGCAGGCCGAGTACGCCGACTACCGGCAGGTCTTCGAGCGCGACACCGGCGTCACGCTCTCGGGAACGGTCACCAGCGGGATGGGCGAGGGCCGTCACTACATCACCCTGGAGGGGTACATGCGGCAGTTCGTCGAGAAACTGGGCTACGAGCCCTTTGCGGGGACGCTGAACATCGACCTCACGCCCGACAGCGTGCGCAAGCGCGCCCGGCTGAGTTCCTTCGAGCCCGTCACGATCGAGGGCTGGGAGAGCGAGGACCGCTCCTACGGGCCAGCCTACTGCTACCCCGCGACGCTCGAGGCTGCGGCGGGAACCTGCACGGAGGCCCACGTCATCACGCCGGAGCGGACCCACCACGGTGACGACCACCTCGAGGTGATCGCCCCCGTGCGGCTGCGTGACGACCTCGACCTGGCGGACGGCGACGAGGTGACCGTCGATGTCGAGGGGTGAGCAGGCCGGCGTGACTGCAGCAGTCGAAGCCTTCCGGGAGGGCCACCCGGTCTGCATCCACGACGCCGCCGACCGGGAAGGCGAGACCGACCTCGTCTACCCTGCTGGTGCCGCCACGCCCGAGGCCGTCGCACGCCTGCGCAACGACGCTGGGGGGCTGGTCTGTGTTGCTATCTCCGACGCTGTCGCCGACGCCTTCGAGCTGCCTTTTCTCCAGGAGCACCTGGACCACCCCGCGGCCGCCGACCACGACCTCGCGTACGACGAGCGCTCCTCGTTCTCGCTGTCGGTCAACCACCGCACGACACGGACGGGGATCACCGACGAGGACCGCTCGCTCACCATCCGGGAACTCGGCGCCGCAGCCGCGGACCCCGCGAGCGCGGATTTCGCCACCGACTTCCGCACGCCCGGCCACGTGCACCTTCTCCGGGCCGCCCCCAACCTGCTCGCGGACCGCCGGGGTCACACCGAACTCGGTGTCGCCCTCGCCGCCGCCGCGGAGCTGCCCCCCGCAGTCGTCGTCTGCGAGATGCTCGACGACACCACCGGCGGCGCGCTCTCACCGGCCACGGCCGCCGACTACGCCCGCCGCCACGACATCCCCTACGTCGAGGGGGCAGACCTCGTCGAGCGGCTGTAAGCGGTCTTCCCGGTCGCCCCAGTGCTCCACACTCGCTCTCCTTGTCTCAGTGAGCCACCTGCCAGCGCGGTGCATCGCGTGTCTCCTCCGGACCTCCGACAGCCCGATACCGGGCCGTCCACGGAAGAGACGGACTCACACGTGTCAACAAGAGTTGTTCTGCTCTACCGCGAATCCGTTCTCTGGAAGAGCCCGCTCCGGAACTGACGGCAACCGCCGACGAGCGTGTCGAGCGGCCGGATTTCGACGCGGTCCTCGGGCTCGACAGTCCGTCGCCAACCGTCAAGACTCTTAACGGTGGCCGTCCTGCGTCCGGGTATGCACGCCGACAGCGACGGTCGCCAGGACAGCGCAGGGTGGTCGCCATGAGCGACGCCGACCGGCCGGAGATGTTCGAGGGCGTCGACCAGGTCTGGATGGACGGCGACTTTCTCGACTTCGAGGACGCCACCACCCACGTCCTCTCGCACGCGCTCCACTACGGCACGGGCGTCTTCGAGGGCGTCCGGTGTTACGACACCGCGAATGGGTCGGCCATTTTCCGGTGGGAGGAACACCTCGACCGGCTCTACCAGTCGGCCAAACCCTACGACATGGAGATCCCCTTCGACCGGGGGGAACTGACCGAGGCGACTCTCGAACTCATCCGGCGTGAAGGGCTGGACTCCTGTTACATCCGGCCGCTTGCCTTCCGTGGACACGGCCCGCTCGGAGTGGACCCGCGCGGTGCGCCAGTCAACGTCACTATCGCCGTCTGGCCGTGGGGAGCCTATCTGGGCGAAGAGGCCCTCGAGGAGGGGGTCGACGTGGCCGTCTCCTCCTGGCGGAAACACGCTTCCAGCCAGATCCCCACCAACTCCAAGACCACCGGTGCCTACGTCAACAGCGTGCTCGCCTCGCTGGAGGCGGACTCGAACGGGTACGTCGAGGCCATCGTCCTCAACAAGGAGGGCAACGTCGCCGAGGGCCCCGGCGAGAACCTCTTTCTGGTCCGGGACGGCGAACTGTACACCACGGGGCTCTCGGAGTCGATCCTCAACGGGATCACTCGCCAGTCCGTCATCGAGGTCGCCGAGGACCTGGGCTACGAGGTCCACGATACCGTCTCGGTCTCTCGCGGCGAACTGTACACCGCCGACGAACTCTTTTTCACCGGCACGGCCGCGGAGGTCACGCCGATCCGCAGTGTCGACGACAACGTCATCGGCGAGGGGACAAAGGGGCCGGTCACCGACGATATCCAGACGAAGTTCTTCGAAGTCATCGAGGACGCTCCCGAGGCCTACGGCGACTGGTTCACGCCGGTGTAACCGTTCCCGGCGCGACCTGGCGGCCAGCTGAGAGCGTCTCTCGCTGTTTCTCGAGGGGCCGCTGCTGGGCGTCGTCGAGCGGACCGAGGCGTTCGCGAACGCCGTCTCCCGCGGCAGTGTGCGGTTCGAGGTCACGAACGGCACGCTCGCCGACGCCTGGCCCGGATGGGTGCGGCTGCCGCGTCAGGCCTCCCAGTCGCGCTCGACGGGTGTCTCGCTGGCATCGAGGGTCTCCAGCAGCCACTCCCCGGCGGCGTCGATGGCCGCCTCGCTGGTTGCGGTGAGCTTCAGGCGGTTGTGGCCGGCGTCCCGGTCGGGGTAACAGCCCACCATCACGTCGAACTCCGACTCCACGTCCTCCAGCGCGCCAACGATGTTGGCCTCGGGCTCGACGGTGTAGAGAAACCGAGACACTGCGTCCCCGTCGAACTCCTCGGCGACGTCCTCGAACATCGCCTTCAGCTCCCGGGGGATCCCCGGCATGACGTAGACGTTCTCCAAGGCGGCACCGGGCGCGAGTCCCTCGCCGTTGATCAGCGGGCGGGCGCCGTCGGGGATGCTCGCCTCGGCCTCGATGTCGATGTCCAGTTCGGGGATCGAGGCTTCGACCCGCGCCAGACTCTCCTCGATGTCCTCCAGCGCGAGGTCGTCGACGACCATCCCGCGGTCGAAGGCGTCGGCGACGGCCTCCATGGTCATGTCGTCGGGCGTGCCGCCGATGCCGCCGGTGACAATGACGGCGTCGAAGCCGTCGCTGTACTCGCGGACGTGGCGGGCGATGGTCGCGCGGTCGTCCGGGACTACGAGGATCCGCTTGACGGTGACCCCACGCTCCGCGAGTTGGCGGGCGAGCCACGTCGCGTTCGTGTTCTCGGTGTCCCCCGCGAGCAGTTCGTCGCCGACGGTGAGGAGTGCAGCGTCCATCTACCTCCGAAAACGAGGGGCATTCAATTAGCGGTTTCGTCCGTCAGGGGGTTGGGCTGACGACTGCCCGCTCAGCTCTGTTCAGTCGTCCCCGTCCTCGTCGTCTTCATCGTCCTCGTCGTCCTCGCTGTCCTCGTCATCCTCGTCATCCTCGTCATCCTCGTCATCCTCGTCGTCTTCATCGTCCTCGTCGTCACCCTCAGTTTCGTCTTCGTCGTTGTCCTCGTTGTCTTCCGCTTCATCCTCCATGGCCTCGCCCTCACCCTCATGCTCGTTTTCGTACTCGTGCTCCTCCTCGTTCTCGTTTTCGTACTCGTGCTCCTCC
>CAZOWU010000022.1:0-16871 GCA_964583735.1 uncultured Halobacteriales archaeon
GTCGATTCTCCCCGAGACTGCTGAAATTGCGTACGCACGACCGTATATTTCTACGTCAGGACGAGCCGTCGCGAGCGCGAGGACGGCGCGGTGCTCAGCGACCGTCAGCGCGAGGCCGTCCGGGCGGCCTGGGACGCTGGGTGCTACGAACTGCCCCGGGCCGGCGAACTCGCCGACGTGGCCGCCAGGCTCGACGGTAGCGTGTCGACCGCCTCCGACCTGTTGCGGCGCGCCGAGCGCCGGCTGGTCGCGGCAACACTCGGCAAGCGGGACTGAGCCGATGACAGCACTGCCGTAGCGACGCGCACGCCAGCGAAGGCGAGACGGCGGGGTTTTTAACCGATGCGGGCGTACTTCGCGTCAAGATGTTCAACGCCATCGTGAGCGCGGACACGCTCCAGGCGACGCTGGGCTCCGTGGGCGTGCTGGTCGAGGAGTGCAAGATCCACCTCGAGGAAGACAGCCTGGAGGTCCGGGCCGTCGACCCTGCCAACGTCGGGATGGTCGACCTCACCCTGGACGCGGCGGCCTTCGAGTCCTACGAGGCCGACGGCGGGCTCATCGGCGTCAACCTCGCCCGGCTCCAGGACATCGCCGGGATGGCCGACGCCGGCCAACTGGTCCACCTCGAACTCGACGAGGAGACCCGCAAGCTCCACATCTCCATCGACGGCCTGGAGTACACGCTGGCGCTGATCGACCCCGAGTCGATCCGCGAGGAGCCCGACCTGCCGGACCTCGACCTGCCCGCAGAGGTCGTCATCGAAGGGCGTGACATCGACCGCGCGGTGACTGCCGCCGACATGGTCTCGGACCACATCGAACTCGGCGTCGACGAGGGCGACGCCGTCTTCTACGTCAGGGCAGAGGGTGACACCGACGACGTCCACCTGGAACTCGACGCGGCGGACCTCATCGACCTGACCGTCGGCCCTGCCTCCTCGCTGTTCTCGCTCGACTACCTCGACGACATGAACTCCGCCATCCCCGGCGACGCCGAGGTGACCATGGAACTGGGCGAGGAGTTCCCCGTCAAGCTCCACTTCGACATCGCCGAGGGGCAGGGCACGGTCACCTACATGCTCGCCCCGCGGATCCAGAGCAACTGAACGCACAGCCCGCTCCGCCGGCTCCGCGCTCGCGGCGTTTTCTGTCACACCGCTCCCGACCACGTCCGCGCCCGAGACCAGCGAGCCGTCGCACGCGCGTCTGACGCACCGTTTTGTACGTGGCCGTCCACCACTCGGGCATGCAGCGTCTCGATGAGGCGTACAGCCGGACGCCGACCGACCGCGACCCCCGCCGCGTACTCGGCGGCACCATCCTCGGTGTGGCAGGTGCCCTCGCGGTGTTCGTCGCCATCCTGCTGGTGGCGGCCGCCGGCGAGTCCTACGCCGCCCGCCGGTACGCCGGCCTCTGTGCCGGGCTGGGCATCCCTGCGATGCTCCTGGCGGTCGTCGTCGTCCTCCCCGCGAGCATGCGGGCCCGGCTGGGCGTCGTCGCCGGCAGCGCTCTCACCCTCGTCGGCGTCGGGCTGTTCTGGACGGCCTACCCGACCCAATGGACTGGGCCGGGTGGGATGGCCTTCGAAACCACGGCCGTCTACGCGCTGGGAGGTGGGGTTGCGCTGTCCTTCGTCTTCTCGGCGCTCGCCACCTTCCGGCGGCGCAACAGCCCCGCAGGGACGGTCACGCTGGAGGTGACCCGCGACGGCGGCACCGAGACCGTCGAGGTGAGCCGGCGGGAGTACCGCCGCGTCCGCGAGGCCGTCAGTGACGGCGGGGAGAGCGAGGTTATCGAGGACCTGCTGGAGAAGTAAGTCCGCGGTGTCTGCCACTCGCAGGCTGCCCACCGGGAGGTTTATTCGCCGCCGCGCGCAAACAGGTTGCCGATGGAGCCGCTACACGCGCGCTACCCGTTTCTGGGCGAGTCCCGCGCCGCCGTCGAGGAGGCGGGGGTGGACCTGGCGGCGCTGGTCACCGAGGGAGGGCCGCCCGTCGAGCGCGCTATCGAGCGCGTCGAGCTGGCGCTGGAGGAAGGGACCGTCGGCGGCCCCCACCGCCGCACGCGGGTGGAGTTGCTCTCCTACCCCATCGCCCGGGTGTTGGTCTCGCTGGTCGACGAGCACGTGCTCACCCGCAAGTACGCCCGCGCGGAGGCGCGGACGGCCCACGAGCGGTTCACCGCCGATATCGCGACGGAGACGGAGCTGCGCTCGACCGCCGACACGAGCCTCACGCGGACGGACCTGCTCGCGGAGTTCGGCCTGACGGACGCGGTCCGGGCCGCCGACGGGCAGTACCGGGTGTCGGTGGGCACGTACCTCGAGCTGGCGGCCGACCAGCGCGACGACGAGTGGCGGCTGGTCAACCGCGAACTCCAGGACGGCGAGGTCCCACTGGAGGAGGGTGAACTGGACGTGCTGCTCGAGGCGGCGGTCCGCGGGCGGGTCACGGAGGGGCTTCCGCTCTCTGTCCCCGACCCCATCGCCGAGGAGCTTGCGGGGCCGGTGGAACATCTCGCGGAGCTGCTGGCGGACCTGGATTTCACCCGGGACATCGACACCGTCGTCCCCGAGCTGTTCCCGCCGTGTATGCGGGCGCTGCTCGACCGGGTCCAGAAGGGCGAGCACCTCGAGCACCACGCCCGGTTTGCCATCGCTTCCTTCCTGACGAGCATCGGGATGTCCACCGACGACATCGTCAATCTCTTTCAGGTCAACCCCGGCTTCGGCGAGGAGGCCACCCGCTACCAGGTCAACCACATCCGCGGCCAGACCAGCCCCACCGAGTACTCCCCGCCCTCCTGTGCCACGATGCAGTCCTACGGCGACTGTGTCAACATGGACGACCGGTGTGAGACCATCGCCCACCCGATGGCCTACTACGAGGACGCGCTGGACGACGCCGACGAGGAGGAGGTTACCGACTGGCGAGAGGAGTGAGGCTGAACCGCAGCACGGCTCATAGTGAGTATTGTCGTCTGTTCCCGGCGCGTGCCGACCCCGATGCGGGCAATCGCCGGTCCATCGGGACAACAGTCACTATCAGTCCCGGAAGCGTGAGTAGCAGCCAGTCAGTCGTCCTGCCGGGAGAGCCACACGCCGCCGGCCGCCATCAGGAGGATGAGTCCAGCGATGAGCACGACGAGCAGGGCGCCGCCGGTCTGCCCCAGAGAGACGGTGTTCGCGGTGCCGTTGACCTGGCCGTCGAACGTCCCCTCGAAACTCCCGTTCGAGAGTGTCCCGGACACCTGTCCTTCGATCTCGCCGTTCACTTCCCCGGAGATGTTCCCCGAGAGCTGGCCGTTGAAGTCGTCGCTCTCGTTGACCGCCCCGGCGAGGGTGCCGTCGACTGAGCCGGCGAGGGCACCGTCGAACTCCCCCTCGAATTCAGTCTGGACGGGTCCGGGGCCGGAAACGTTGGCCGTCCCGGTCAGCTGACCGCTGACTTCCCGGTCGACCGGGGGGGGCGCCCCGAAGACGGTACTCGCGGCTGCCACGGCGAAGATGAAAAGAAGCACAGCGCCGACCGACAGCCCGACCTGTCTGGCCGTCTTCGAGTCTACATCCATGCCGGCGGCTTTCACAGGGAGTAGCAAAAGCGCTTCGAAGCGGCTGTCTCCGGGAGATCGCCCGACGTGGCCGGGCCAGCGGTGGCTGCTGACTGGCGGGCAGACAGCCGGGCCGTCGCCAGCCCGAACATTCATGCTCGCAGAGCACCTACGTTTCGACTGGACACAGCCGGGAAACAAGCCGTGTCCGGACCGCTATGACCGATATCGAGCCGTCTGCAGCCGACCACAAGACTGCACTCGCACCGGACCTTCGAGCGATGCCCGACCGGGCCGCCCGCGCGTGGACCGAGCGCATGGCTGTCCGCCCGCTTCCGGAGGGAAACTACGCCGTCGACAGCCAGAGCGACGCGACCTACGTCGTCAACCCGGCGGCCGGGAGCTGTACCTGTCCGGACAGCCAGTTCCGCGGGGCGACCTGCAAGCACCGCCGCCGGGTCGCCATCGAGGTGACGACCGGGCGGGTCCCGCCGCCGGGCAAGCGCCCCGGGGCCTGCCTGTCCTGCGGCGAGGAGGCGTTCGTCCCCACAGAGGGACCGGCACTGTGCCCGGCCTGCGGGTTCGAATCCGGGGACGTTGTCCGGGACCGCGAAACCGGCGACCGGCTGGTCGTCGACCGGGTCCGACCCGAGCAGGCCGACGAGGTGACCGTACCCGGCACGGGGACGACCGTCTCCAACTACCCAACGAACGAGTGCTACCCAACCGACGACCCTGTGGTCGAGGCCGTCTATCTGCGGGCCTGGCGGGACGAGAACCCTCGCGTCTACCGGTTCCCACACTCCCGGCTGTCGACGACCGGGACGGCGATGCTGGCGTGATGCACACTGCCGCCGGTCGCGGCGACCGACGAACTCACGGCCACGTCGACGACGTGAAGCGCGACGGACAGGAAGTGGGGTAGGCCGGTCCCACGAACGGGGCGACGAGCGCGCCGAGCGCGAGCAAGACGAGGACGAACAGCGCGTACAGCCAGAACATCAGTGTAGCCCGAGCCAACAGGGACTCGCTCCGACAGTCGCCCAGCCGGACTCCTCCGTCCCGGGCAAGCGTCTCACCCGGCAACGCCGGGGACACGTCTCCGGCTGCCCTGCGATACCGCCGGGCCCGGAATGGTGCCGTGGCGCGCGGCCATGCGTCTCAATCAACGGGACTACAGATGAGCTCTGTCGGTCAGGCCGTCGCTCACTCCAGCATTGCCGCCGCGTCCGCGAGGGAGATATCCCCGCGGTCGAATGCCTCGAGAACCTCGCGGACGCCGTCGTCGTCGTCATCGTCCTCACGCACGGCCGCTGTGAGGGTCATCCGTTCGGAGTGGCCGGTCAGTTCCGCGAAATCGGTTCCCTCCGCGAGCGCAGTCTCCTTCTTGACGCGGTAGTTGCCGCCGTCGGTGGTGTAGCAGTCGTCGGGATGAAAGAAGTACCAGTCCTCGCGGTCGAACCGGACCCCGATCCGGGGGGTGGCGCCGAAGTTCCGCGAGAAGTAGACCAGCGCCTCGACCTCCTCCCCGGTGAGGTAGATCGGGTCGCCCGCGGAGGATTTCGCCTCGATAGCGTAGAAGGTCTCGCTGTCGCCGGCCAGCACGTCCGGGAGGTCCCGGTCGGTCGCGCTCCCGCTGGCGGGGGCGCGCATCACCGCGAAGCCAGCGTCGTCGAGCGCGTTGACGAGTTCCCGCTCGCGGCGGTCACCCTTCGCGTTGGACATACCCCGACTGGGGAGTCGCGTCTCTTGAATCTGTGGCGTGGCCGGACGGCCGTCAGCGCCGTCAATCCGCGCCAAACGGAGACAAAACTGATACCTCTCGATACGAAAGGGGGGGTGATGTCGCTGTTGCCCTCCGAACCCGACACCGAGCCCCCTGACGCGAATCCCCGCGTCATCGGCGTCGACAGCGAGGATGCCGAGGACGTCCTCGCAGCGCTGTCCTCCGGTACCGCTCGCGAGATGCTGTCGGTGCTCCACGACAAACCGGCCCCGCCCTCCCGGCTGGCCGACGAGGTCGACACCTCGCTGCAGAACGCCCAGTACCACCTCGAGAAGCTGGAGACCGCAGGCGCGGTCAAGGTCGTCGACACCGCCTACTCCGAGAAGGGTCGCGAGATGGACGTCTACGCGCCGGCTGACCAGCCGCTGGTGATCTTCGCCGGCGACGAAGGGGAGTCGACGCTGCGGTCGGCGCTGTCCCGGCTGCTTGGCTCGGTCGGCGTGCTCGCGGTCGCCAGCCTCGCCGTCCAGGCGCTGGTCGGCGAGGGTGGCCTGCTGGGACCCCCCACAGAGACTGGCGGCACCGGCGGTGCGGTGGGCGACGGTGGCGGGGACGGTGACGGTGGCGGTGCGGCGGGCGGCGACGGTGACGGTGGCGGTGACGGTGCGGGAGCAGCGGGCGGCGATGACGGTGGCGACGCTGGCGCCGAGGCCCTGGAGAGCGCCGACACACCGGCCGCGGACGGCGACGCCGGGGCAACTCCCGCCCCGGAGCCGGAGGCGACGGCCACGGACGACATCGGCATCCAGAACGTCGGGGAGGAGACGACGACGGAGACAGCAGTCGAGACCGCCACGACCGCCGCGAGAAACGCAACGGAAACCGTCACAGAGACCGTCAACGGGACTGCCCCGCCCGACGAAGCCGTCCAGACGACGGTGGAGGGTGCCGCCGGGCTCCCGCCGGGGCTGCTCTTTTTCGCCGGCGGGCTGGTCGCCGTCGGTGTCGTCGCCGTGGCGCTGGCGGTCAGGTAGCCGACGACGGTCCCCCAGGGCCTGGTGGCTCAAATCGGCGTTTGAGTCTCCGCCGTCTACTTTGTACCCCCCTGCATAGAGACGAGTGCGTCGGTCCCGCAGACGCTTCGGCCCTCCCCCTACCCCCCTACAGTACGTCGCCGGCCGGCGAGCACAACTCGACGTCCACCGCTCCTGCCCGGCGGTGGGCCCGCGCGTACGCCGGCTGGCCGCCCCGCGGGTCGGCGTGGCTGCCCGGATTGACGACCGTCACCCCCTCCATCTGGTTCCCCAGCCGTGTTACCCCCGGCCGGTGTGTGTGTCCCACCACGACCACACCGGCCCCCTCCTGCCGTGCGAGCATCGAGAGTCGCGTCCGGCTGTGGTCGTGGCCGTGGACGAGAAGCACCCGCTCGCCCAGTGCCTGGAGCGTCTGGACCGTCGGCAGGTCGGCGCGAACGGCGGCGCTGTCGCTGTTCCCGTGGACGGCCGCGAACTCGGCGCCGGCCCCGGCGGTCAGGTCGCGAAACGCACCGAGGGTCGCCGCCGCGGTGAAGTCCCCGGCGTGGAGCACGGTGTCGGCCTGCCGAAGCGTCTCCCGGAGGTGGTCGGTCAGCGGCGGGTTACCGGTGGCGTGGGTGTCCGCGAGCGCAACGAGCACGGGGCCAGGTACGGGCCTGCATGGCATAAGCCAGGCGGGAACCGCGAGCCGCCGTGAGTCGCGAAACCGTGAGGGGCGAACAGCCAGGGATCCCCGGACTACTTGAAAGTGGCGGCCAACAGAGACAGTATGGCCGGTAGTACGTCGGTCGTCGTCGCGGCGCTGATAGCGAACGGTATCATCGCGGTACTGAAGTTCGTCGGCTTCACGCTGACCGGGAGCCCGGCGATGCTCTCTGAGACCTACCACTCCATCTCCGACACCGGCAACCAGGTCTTCCTGCTCGTCGGGATCCGGTACAGCGGGCAGAGCCCGGACGACCGCCACCCTTTCGGCTACGGGAAGGCGCAGTTCTTCTACAGCTTCCTGGTCTCGGTCCTTCTGTTCGGGATCGCGGGCTGGGAGTCCGCCAAACACGGCTACCACGAGGTCCAGGTCGCGCTCGGCGGGGCTGTCGAGCACGGCGGGGCAGAGCCAGTGACGCTGTTCGGACAGACGTTCCCGCCGGTCTACGTCAACTACGCGGTCCTGCTCGGGGCCGTCGTCTTCGAATCCTGGGCGCTGTACAAGGCGCGTGCGGAGATGAAACGCCAGATGGCCGAGCACGACTGGTCGGGCTACCGGGAGGCATTCCGGAAAACCGCCGACACCACGACCCTGACCGCGCTCACCGAGGACACCATCGCCCTGGGCGGGGCCGGGTTGGCGCTCGTGGGAGTCTTCCTCACCCGGACACTCGGGGACCCTATCTACGACGCCATCTCCGCGCTACTGATCGGCTTCCTGCTGATGGGATTCGCGCTGGCGCTGGCGTGGCAGAACAAGCGCCTGCTGCTGGGCGAGAGTCTGCCCAACGAGGTCGAGGCGGAGCTCCGGGGGGTCGTCTCCGGGGTCACCGACATCGAGGACGTAGTCGACTTCCGGACGGTCTACTTCGGTCCCCAGAGCGTCGTCGTCACCACCGACGTGGATTTCCAAACCGGACTCTCCGGCCGGGAGATCGACGACCGTATCGACGAGGTCGAGCGCCGGCTCAAGAACGTCGAGCCGGACATCCAGTCCGTCTACGTCGAGGTCGAGAAAGACAGCCAGTCGTCCTCCGAGGGGGCGGGCGGGTCGGCCGGCGACGGCTCCGACGGCTCCGACGGCTCCGACGGCTCCGACGGCTCCGACGGCTCCAGCGGCGAGGGAGCGTGAACCGACGTCACCGCGCGAGGCGACGAGCGCGAGGGAGCCGGTGAGCCGGAGCGCCTAAACGCCCACTCCCCGAACTCGGCGCATGAAACTCGCACGCGCCGAGACCCCCGATGGGGTCGTCACCGGCGAGTACGACGAGGGGACGCTGCATACCGAGACCGGCAGCTACGAGGTCGGAGCCGCGGACCTGCTCGCACCCTGCGAGCCGGGCACCTTCTACTGCGTCGGACGGAACTTCGCCGAGAAGATCGACCAGATGGACTACGACGTCCCGGACCGGCCGGACTGGTTCATCAAGCCCTCCGTCTCGCTGCACCACCCCGGCGACCCGGTCGTCTACCCCGAGTGGACCGAGGAACTCACCTACGCCGGCGAACTCGCCGCCGTCATCGACAAGCAGTGCACGGACCTGGGCGGAGAAGAGGAAGTAAAGGATGCCCTGCGCGGGTGGACTATCCTGAACGACCTCGACGCGCTCGACCAGGAGCGGCGCACCGCCCGGAAGGCCTTCGACGGGTCGGCACCGCTGGGGCCGGTCATCGAAACCGCAATCGACCCCCGGGGGATCGAGATCGAGACCTACGTCGGCGGCGAACTCCGGCAGGACGCCACCACCGACTGGATGGTTTTCGACCCCTACGAGACCGTCGCCTTCCTCTCCGAGCGGTACACCTTCCGGCCCGGCGACGTGATTTCCTTCGGGAGCCCCGCCAACCCCGGCCTGCTGGAGCCGGGCCAGGAGGTTGCCATCACCTACGAGGGGGTCGGGACACTGCGGAACACCGTCGTCGCACCCGATGGCGATGGGGGGTGAAACCGCATGAGCGAGGGGACGGAGACGGTACAGCGCGGCCGCGAGGCCGGCCCGCTGGCGGGCGTGACTGTCGTCGACGCTGCCTCGCTGTACGCCGGGCCGCTGGCGGCCACCTATCTGGGCGATTTCGGTGCGGAAGTGGTGAAGGTCGAACACCCCGACGGCGGGGACCCGCTCCGCCAGTTCGGCGGCGACGGCTGCTCGTGGGACTGGGTCGGGCGCAACAAGCAGTCCGTGCCCCTCGACCTGAACGACGCCGAGGGGCGGGGCGCCTTCCGGGAGCTGGTCGCGGAGGCGGACGTCCTCGTCGAGAGTTTCCGCCCCGGCACCCTGGAGGAGTGGGGGGTCGGCTGGGAGACACTCTCGGCGCTGAACCCGGGGCTGGTGATGGTGCGGACGACCGGCTTCGGCCAGACCGGTCCCTACAGCGACCGGCCCGGGTTTGGCTCGCTGGTCGAGGCGATGTCCGGCTTTGCCTACTCGACGGGGCAGACCGACGGGCCGCCGACTCTGCCCCCGATCGCGCTGGCGGACTCGGTGTGTGCGCTGCACTCGGCCTTTGCGACGGTGGCGGCGCTGTACTGGCGCGACGCCGGCGGGACCGGCCAGTACATCGACGCCTCGATCCTGGAGTCGATGGTCGCGCTGATGGGCGACGTGGTGACCCGGTACCACGCCAACGGCGACCGCTACCGGCGCAACGGCAACACCTCGCGGATGACCGTCCCGCGCAACACCTACGAGACCGCCGACGGCCGGTGGGTCGCGCTGTCGGGGAGTACGGAGGCCGTCGCCCGCCGCATCCTCCGGATCGTCGGCGGCGACGAGCTCGTCGAGCGGTATCCGGACATGGAGAGCCGACTGGCGGCGACCGGGGAGATCGACGCCCGGATCGCCGAGTGGGTCGGCGAACGCACCCGCGAGGAGGTCGTCGAGACCTTCGAGGCCCACGAGGCCGCTCTCGGGCCGGTCTACAACATGGCGGACATCTTCGAGGACGAGCACTTCGCGGCCCGCGACGCCGTAGTGTTCGTAGAGCGGGAGCGTGCGGGCGACGGCGAGGGGTCGGCGGGCGAGAGCGAGGGCGACAGCGGGAGCGAGGAGGTGGCGATGCGCGGGGTCGTCCCGAGACTGAGCGAGACGCCAGGTCGGGTCGACCACCCGGGACCCGAGCTGGGCGCCCACGCTCGCGGGGTCCTGCGCGAGCGGGCGGGCCTGAGCGACGAGGAGATAGACGCGCTTCTCGAGCGCGGCGCGACCGCAGTCGCCGGTGACGACGACCGCGGTGGCGAGCCCGAGTAGCGACACGGGTGCCTGGAGAGGACCGGGGACCGCGGCGGCGACGGGAACGGGTCGGTTTTATGTGGACACCGGCCGGTGGTGTGAGCGTATGCGCGAACAAACCGTCGGAGAGAAGACCGATTTCACGGGAGACGCCGGCATTGTGACCGGCGGTGCACAGGGTATCGGCAAGGCGATCTGTGAGTCCTTCGCGGCCAGCGGCGCGGACGTGGGCGTCGCGGACGTGCAGGTTGACGAGGCCGAGGAGACCGCCGCGGCGCTCGCCGAGGAGTACGGCGTCGACGCCGTCGGCATCGAGTGCGACGTCACCGAGTACGAGGACGCCACGGCGATGGTCGAGACGGCCATCGAGGAGTTCGGCGCGGTCGATTACCTCGTCAACAACGCGGGCGTCGGGACGCCGGCGCCGAGTTTCATGGAATCCGACCCCGAGCAGTGGGACACCGCCGTCGAGGTCTGCTTTTACGGAACGATGAACTGCACCCACGCCGTCCTGCCACACATGACTGAGCGCGGCGAGGGCGCCATCATCAACTTCGCCAGCGACTCCTACAAGGGCAACGACCCCGGGCTCCCGGTCTACGGCGCCGCGAAGGCCGCGAACGTCTCCTTTACCGGGACCGTCTCCCAGGAGGTCGGCGAGGACGGCGTCCGCGTCAACTGCGTCTCGCCGGGGACGACCCGCACGCCCGCGACCGAGGAGTGGATCGAGGAGTACGAGGAGAAGATCCTCGAGAGCTACGCGCTAGAGCGGCTGGGCGAACCCGAGGATATCGCCGACACAGTTACGTTCCTCTGTAGCGACGCCGCCTCCTGGGTCACCGGCCGCGTGCTCAGCGTCAACGGCGGCTACAACCGGAGCTGACCGACCGGGGCCGCTCACGGCCGCGGTACCGCTTCACACGAGAGAGAACCACACCCAATTTAGGATCCTAGATCGGGTAGGCAGCGTATTATCATTAAAGTTCATAACGTTTTTCAGCGGCGGGGGTTTCTCCCCGAGTGCATCAGACGCGCGACCCGAATGCGGTCTCTCAACCAATGACACAGGACGATTCCGGAACGGACGAAGTTGCGAGCCGAGTCAAGAGCACGGACCCCTACATCCGCGACGTGAACAACGACGCGGCCAGGGAGTTCCGGGACATGCTGAACAACCAAAACTACGTCTTCGCGCCGGGGACCTACCAAGCGCTGGACGCCCGGTTGGCCGAGATGGCCGACCTCGACGCCGTCTACATGTCGGGGTACTCGACAGTGCTGGGCCAGTTCGGCTTCCCGGACCTGGAGATGGTGACGATGGACGAGATGGTCGAGAACGCCAAGCGGCAGGTCGAGGCGACGAACCTGCCGATCATCGCCGACTGTGACACCGGCTACGGCGGCGTCCACAACGTGCGCCGCGCCGTCCGGGAGTACGAGAAGGCCGGCGTCGCTGCGGTCCACATCGAGGACCAGACCACGCCAAAGCGGTGTGGCCACATCGCCGGCAAGCAGATCGTCTCCCGCGAGGACGCCGTCGCACGGTTCTCCGCCGCAGTGGACGCGAAGCAGGACGAGGACACCGTTGTCATCGCCCGAACCGACGCCTACGGCTCGGCCAACGGCGACTGGGAGGAACACCTCGAGCGCGGCCGGCTGTACGCCGACGCCGGCGTCGACCTGGTCTGGCCCGAGATGCCCGACCCCTCGCGCGAGGACGCCATCGAGTACGCCGAGACCATCCACGAGACTCACCCGGACGTGAAGTTGGCCTTCAACTACTCCAGCTCCTTCGCCTGGAGCGAGGAGAAGGACCCGCTCACCTTCGAGGAACTCGGCAACATGGGGTACAAGTACATCTTCATCACCCTGTACGCCCTGCACTCCGGCGCCCACTCGGTCTACGAGGACTTTACCAACATCGCCGAGAACGCCGAGCAGGCCCAGTTCGACCTCGAGGACCGGTACCTCGGGCACCCGACCGAGAGCCACCACGAACTCTCCTTCGTCCCGCGGTTCCAGGAGATCGAGGCGCAGTTCGACCCCGACGCCCAGGCCCGTCAGGAGGACTCGGCCGGCTTCACCGAGGAAGGCGACTCCGTGATGACCAGCGAGACCGACGACTAACGCTCCCGCTGCCGGTCGGTTTTTTTCGGTGTGGTGACCCGACAGCGCCGGCTACGTCCCGTCCTGTCGGGAGGCATGGACGGGAGCCCGGAGTCACACGAGCTGACAGGGGAACAGTACCAAACGTGGTCACCGCGTACGTGGAGGTGCTGGCCGACCAGGTCGACAGCGAGTGCCCCAAGTACGTCGAGACCCTGCGCGAGCGGGCCGACCACGCGGTCGCCCTCCCCCGGGCCGCTGAACCGAGACGCAGGGACATACCCCGGTGACGATAGCCCCGGTATCTCAGGTGTAGATGGCTGGGCTCAGAGACAAACTGTGTTTGTACGTTCGTCAAACCCAGGAGGGCGAGCGGGGGACTTCCAGAGTATCTGTCAGTTCCGTGGGGTGAGGCGGCAGACACTTGTGAGTGGCTACCATCACCTGGCATACCAAGGTATTATTCTTTGTCCCTTGGTAGAGAACGGAAGGCATAGCGGTTCATGAGTGTCATCACAGAACTGGAGGTCGCAGCGCGAGAGTTCGAGTTGGGCCGGATCCTCCAGGTCAACCACCACGTCCGTATCGAGATGGAGACGGTGGTTCCGGCCGCCGAGCGAGCGGTGCCGCTGTTCTGGGTGTACGACGGCCACCCGGATTCGGTCGAATCCCTGGTCAGAGACCACCCCACCGTCAACGACATCAGCGCCGTCGACATCTTCGAGGACCGGGCGCTATACGCCATCGACTGGAACGCCAGCGCCGACCACTTCTTCAGCGCAATCGTGGACAACGGGGGGAACATTCTGAACGCGACTGGCCGTGCCGAGCGCTGGCTCTTCGAAATCCGATTTCCCTCCCACGACGACCTCGGGAACTTCCGCGAAGCCCTCGAGGGCGCCCGCCTCCCGGTGGAGGTGCTCAAGGTGTACAACCCAACGAAACCCGACGCCGGCCCGTGGTACGGACTCACGGCGACACAGCGGGAGGCGCTGGTGCTGGCCGTCGAATCCGGCTACTACGACATCCCGCGCACCTGCACCACCGTCGAACTCGCCGAGAAGCTGGGCATCTCCGACCAGGCGGTCATCGAGCGGCTCCGCCGGGCCATCGCCAACCTCGTCGACAGCTCCCTGCTCGTCGCCGAGGAGGAGTGGGGGGATGAGGAGTTGGGGGAGTGACCGAGCGGAGCACGAGGACAGCGGGCTCCGAACCGGCCGGGTAACGGCCCGACACGTCGGGTCAAGCCACGGCACGCCGGGTCGGCCGAGACAGCGCCGCTGAGGTCGATCCGATGGGGTTTATTACTCGCCGGCCGCTCTCACCGAGTGACCAGTATGAGCGTCGACAAGCGCATCCACGACCGGAAGTTCGTTCGGTCCTTTTTCACCACACCGACCGCCGTCGAGGGTGAGGAAGACACCGCGAAGATGCTGCGACAGGCCGCCGGCCTCCGGGGGATGGAGGCCCCGGACGTCTGGGTTCCCGACAACGAGGACGCCACTGCGCCCACCATGCGCGATGAGGGCGCACAAAATATCATCGACGTGCTTGCCGAGCACGGCGAGGAGTTCCCCGGCGAGGTCCTGCCCCGCGTGGTCTGGCACCGTGACAGCCCCGGGACCCGCTACCAGGGCTTTCAGCGCATGCTGGAGATGGCCGACCCCACCAACGGCGCCGTCGAGCACCTCGACGGGTTCGTCATCCCCGAGGTCGGCGACATCGACGACTGGAAGAAGGCCGACGAGTTCTTCACCATCGTCGAGGACGAGCACGGCCTCGAGGAGGGGAGCCTGAAGATGTCGGTCATCATCGAGAGCGGCTCCGCCGAACTCGCGATGGGCAAGCTCCGCGACGAGGTCGGCAAGCCAACGAACAACCTCCAGCGGATGTTCCTGCTGGTCGACGGCGAGGTCGACTACACAAAGGACATGCGCGCCATCACGCCCACGGGCGAACTCCCGGCCTGGCCGGAACTCCGCCACAACACCTCGCGTGGCGCCAGTGCTGCCGGCCTCATCGCCGTCGACGGGCCCTACGACGACATCCGGGACATCGAGGGCTACCGGGAGCGGATGACCGACAACCAAGCAAAGGGGATGCTCGGTATCTGGTCGCTCACGCCGGGCCAGGTCGTCGAGGCCAACACGTCCCCCCTCCCGCCGGCTGGGGGGTACTGGACCATCGACGCCGACGGCCGCGAGGTCGAACTCACGAGCGAGGACGGCGTCGAGGTCTACGACGGCGACCGGGTCGAACTCGAGGAACTCGGCGAGGACCGCTACGAACTCGAGGTCGGCGGCGACGAGCGCGAGGTCACCGGCGAAGAACTCCAGGAGGAGCTGCTCGACCTGGTTTCCTACGTCCCGAGCATGGACGACATCGTCGACTCCATGGAGGAGTTCGAGGCCGCCAAGGAGGCCGGCAAGGGCGCCATCGCGATGACCCAGGCCGCCACCGTCCGGGTCGACGGCGTCGAGGTCGAGGTCAGCCGCGACCGGATGTGGGACGAGGCCACCTACCAGGCGCTGCAGACCCCGATCACGCTGTTCCAGGACGTCTACGAGAACCGTCCCGACCAGCACGACGACCTCGCCGACCTGTACGGCGAAGACGTCGTCGAGCGGGCGACCAACATCGGGCAGTAAGCCGCGGTCGAAGCCAACCACGCTCGGTTTTTTGCGCCGGCGACTGGGTGGAGAGCCACGGCTACGGAACCCTGGTGTCACCGCGAGCGTGGCTCGCCGGCCGTCTCCGGGTCGTAGCGGTGACAGGCCACCGGCCGGCCCTCCACCTCGATTTCCTCGGGGACGGCCTGTGCACAGACTGTCGGGAGCGTCTCCGCAAGCCGGTCGGCGGCGGCCTCGCGGTTTTGCTCCCCGTCCTCCCGGTCGAGTGCCGCGAGCGCGTCGGCGACGGCCGCCTCGACATCCGCGTCGGGGACCGGGTCGGGGAGGGCGAAGGTCCCTCGCAGCGCTGCCGGCCCGTCGGCCTCGGGAAGGTCCCCGGCCGTGACGGCGAACCGGAAGGCCGCCAGTGAGCGCCACAGCGACTCGGACAGCGCGAGGTCGTCGGGGGGAATAACGGCGGGACATCGGGTGTGAAACCGGCAGCCAGAGGGCGGGTCGGCGGGCTCGGGCATCGTCTCGGTCAACGGGCGCGCGACCGGCTCGGCCGACGGGTCCAGGCTCGGCACGGAGTCGAGCAGGACCCGGGTGTAGGGGTGGGCGGGCTCCGCGAGGACAGCATCCACGGAGCCTTTCTCGACGAACTCGCCGAGGTACATGACTGCCACCCGCTCGCAGAACTGCCGGACGACGTCGATATCGTGGCTGACGACCAGCATCGCGACGTCGAACTCCCGGCGGACCCGCTCCAGCAGCGCGAGGATCGCCGTCCGGGTGCGGCCGTCGAGGGCGCTCGTGGGCTCGTCGAGCACGAGCAGGTCGGGGTCGAGGACGAGCGCCCGCGCGATGGCGATCCGCTGTTGCTCGCCCGTGGAGAACTCGTGGGGGTACTGGCCGGCGTCGTCGGGGGCCAGGCCGACCCGGTCGAGGAGGTCCGCGACGATGGCCTCGCGGCGGTCGGCGTCGTCGACCCCGTGGATGGCCAACGGCTCGGCGACGGCCTCCCCGACGCGCATCCGGGGGTTGAACGCGTCGGTGGGGTCCTGGACGACCAGCTGGGCGCGCCGGCGGAACGTCCGCAGGGCTGCCCCAGAGCGGTCCCCCACGGACCGGCCGTCGAAGCGGACCTCGCCGGCGGTTGGTTCCTCCAGCCCCAGCAGCGAGTGTGCAAGCGTCGTCTTGCCGCTGCCGGACTCGCCGACCAGGCCGAACGCCTCCCCGCGCTCGACGGTGAAGTCGACGCCGTCGACCGCCCGAACCCGACCGACCGTCCGACGGAGCCACCCCTCGGTGACGGGGTAGTGGGTCTCCAGGTCCTCGACCGCGAGCAGGGGGTCGTCCTCCCTGGCGCCGTCAGTCATCCCCCTCGCCTCCGGACAGCGAAGCGCTGTCCTCGAGGACCCGCGTGGGGTCCCGGTCGGGGCCGTAGTGGACACACGAGGCGGCGTGGCCGTCGCGGTGAGCGCCGGGTCGGGGGGTGGACGCGGGGCGGGGGTCGGTCCCGCCAGCAACGGTGTAGAAGGGGGGTTGGTCGCCGCCGGCACACGCCTCGACGGCGTGGGGGCACTCCTCCCGGAACCGGCAGCCGTCGGTCGGGAGAGCCTCGCTGGCACGGACATCGCGGGCGGTCGGGACGGCGTCGCCGGCAGTCTCACCCGGCTGTCCGTCGCTGGCGGAGTGCTCAGGCGGGCCAGGGTTCCCGGCGGGTCGCCCACCGGTCCGGAAGCTGTCGAACAGCGCCTGGGTGTAGGGGTGGGCCGGCCGCTCGAAGACGGACTCGACGGGGCCACGCTCGACGACGGTACCGCCGTACATGGCGAGCACGCGGTCGGCGACGGCGGCCACGACCCGGAGGTCGTGGGTCACGAGCAGCAGGGCGGTCCCGTCGGCG
>CAZOWU010000023.1:0-16813 GCA_964583735.1 uncultured Halobacteriales archaeon
TCGGTGAGGTCGTCCCACCGTTCGGCGAGTCGCTCGGCGGTCCAGCCCCCGCCGGCCTCAAGATCCCTGACCATGGTCCGCTCGTACTCGGGGTCGGAGATGTAGGTGAGCTCGCCGGCCTGCAGCCCGACGGTGTTGCCGGTCACGTCCTCCGCGTGCTCGCTGGCGAGGAAGACCGGGGCGGCGGTGGTGAGCTGTGGGCCCCACTCGTCCTCGCCGACGTCGTCGACCAGGTCGTCGGTCATCCGGGTGAGCGCCGCGGGCCAGAAGGCGTTGACCCGGACGTTGTACCGGTCGAGTTCGCGGGCGGCGGTCCGCATTAGCCCCAGAATACCGGCCTTGGCGGCCGCGTAGTTGCCCTGGCCGACCCGGCCGGCCGCCGAGTCACTGGAGACACACAGAAACGAGCGTTGGCGCTCGAACGCCTCGTCCTTGTAGCGTTCCCGCCAGTGGCGGGCGACGTTGTGCAACAGCGAGTAGTGTCCCTTGAGGTGGACGTCGATGACGGTGTCCCACTCCGCCTCGCTCATGTTGAAGAGCATCCGGTCCCGGAGGACGCCGGCGTAGTTGACGACCGAGTGGAGGGCGCCGTACTCGTCGACGGTGTCATCGACGAGCTGCCGGGTGTAGCCGACGTCGGTGACGTCGCCAAAGTGAGCAATCGCCTCGCCGCCGGCTGCCTCGATGCGCTCGACGGTCTCCTTCGCGGGTTCCTCGTCGGCGCCGCCGCCAGTGACGTCGACGCCGAGGTCGTTGACGACGACGGCCGCGCCGTTGTCGGCCATCGCGACTGCCGTCTCCTCGCCGATCCCGTTCCCGCCCCCACAGACGAGACAGACGGTGTTCTCGAGCATCGTCTCGCGACAGACGGGCCCGGGGCATAGAAGGTCCGGTCTCTGGCCGGCTGATTCACCGGTCGCGTCGGCACTCCTCCCCCTCGGGCTCGAGTACGGTCACCTCGACCTCTCCCGTCGCGACGTCGAGCCGGAGCATCGTCGGCCGTTCGGCGGGCAGCGCGGCGGTGGCGCTGCCGGGGTTGAGCAGGCGAACCCCGCCGACGACCTCGTCGACGACGCGGTGGGTGTGGCCGGCGACCGCGACGACTGGGTCCTGATCCTCGCCGGCTGGACCCGCGGCCTCGGCGGATTCGACGGCCGCCAGCACCGCGCGGTCGTCGGCCGCCCGGTCCAGCGAGGCGTCCTCCACGTCCGGCGGATGGGTCACGACGAGGTGGATGCCTCCCACTGCCAGCGTCGCCACCTCCGGCAGTTCGACCCCGACGTCGGCGTTGCCCCGAACGGCGACGAACTCGGTCGCGAGGTCACCGAAGAAGTCGACGGCGGTCGGGGTCACGAAGTCGCCGGCGTGGACGGTATACGGGCCCCCGCGACCTCCCTGCGAACCCACTCGGGAACCGACTCCCGGAGGTTGTGGTAGGCGTGCGTGTCGCTGAGGACCGCTACGCTGGCCATCGCCGGCCGTTCGGTGCCGGGCTGTCTATACTCGTCGGTCCATCGTCAGGTGGCGGGCACCTCACTCATCGTGATTAGTGTCGTCTGTTCCCGGCGCGTGCCGACCCCGATGCGGGCAATCGCCGGGACATCGGGACACCAATCACTATCAGTCGAGGTCGTACCCGCACTCGGGGCACTCGTCGGGGTAGGTGCGGCCGTCGACCACCGCCGTCCCGTACTCGGCGTTGTCCGGCGCCTTCCGGTACAGCCGTTCGTCACAGTTGGGACAGTTTTTCATCCAACTTACGTGTCCACCTACGTCCCACCGGGTTTCAATCCCACGGCGATGGGGTCCAGGTCGCTGTCGTCCGGGCGGGGTGGGGGTGTCGCCGGCAACGACCGTCCCCGGGTCAAGCTGACAACGAGGTCGCTCCCGCCTCGACTGCTCAGAACGGGTACTCCCGGGGCTCGGACTGGACGGAGATCCACTTGGTCTCGGTGAGTTCCTCGAGGATCCACTCGCCGTTGTACCGCCCCATCCCGGAGTTCTTGACACCGCCGAAGGGCGCGTGTGGTTCCTCGTTGACCGGCATGTCGTTGACGTGGACCATTCCGGCCTCGATACGCTCTGCGACCTCCCGGGCGTGGCCGAGTTCGCCGAAGACGGCGGCGGAGAGTCCCCTGTCGGTGTCGTTTGCGATCCGTACTGCCTCCTCGTTGCTCTCGGCCTCGATGACCGGAGCGACCGGGCCGAACTGTTCGTTACAGCCGAGCCCGATGTCGTTTGTCACTCCCGAGACGACTGTCGGTTCGACGAACAGGTCCTCGTAGTCGCCGCCGGTCTCGACGGTAGCGCCGCTCTCGACCGACCGCTCGATGAATTCCATCATCTGGTCGCGCTGTGACTCGTTGATCACCGGCCCGAGCGCGTTCTCCGGGTTCGACGGGTCACCCACCGGCAGTCCCGCGGCACGCTCGGCTAAGCGGTCGACGTACTCGTCGTACATCGACTCGTGGACGACGTGGCGGCTGATCGCGATACAGATCTGCCCCTGGTGCATGAACGAGCCGAAGACGCCGGCGTCGACGGCGTCGTCGAGGTCGGCGTCGTCGAGCACGACGAAGGGACCGTTCCCGCCAAGCTCGAGCGCCGGGAACGCGAGGTTCTCGGCGGCGAGCCCGGCGACGTGGCGCCCGACCTCTGTCGACCCGGTGAACGAGAGCACGTCCAGGTCCGGGTGCGCGGCGACCCGTTCGCCGGCCGGCTCTCCCCGGCCCGTGACGACGTTCAGGACGCCGTCGGGGAGGCCGGCAGCCTCGAACAGGCGAGCGAGAGCGAGACCGCCGACCGCCGGCGTGTTCTCGTCCGGCTTGAGGACGACCGCGTTCCCGAGCGCGACGGCGGGTGCGACCGCCCGCGCCGAGAGATGGAGCGGGAAGTTCCAGGGCGAGATAACTCCGACGACGCCCGCCGGCTCGCGTTTGATGACGTTTCGCTTCCCTGTGGTCGTCGACTGCGAGGTCGTCCCTTGCGACCGTGTCGGGAAGCTGGCGGCCTCGTTGACTATCCCCATCGTCGCCTCCTCGATTTCGAGGGCTGCTTTGAGGACTGTGCTGCCGGACTCCGCGACCATCAGCTCGGTCAACGCCTCGGAGTGCTCGTCGAGCAGCGCCATGAAGGTCTGGACGACCTCGGCGCGGTCCTGTGGCGGCCGTGTGGCCCACGCGTCCTGTGCCTCCTTGGCCGCCTGGAATGCCTCGTCGACATCCCCGGCCGTCCCTGCCGGTACCTCGTGTACGACCTCCCCCGTGGCTGGGTTCTCGACCGGGATTGTCCCCCGGTCCTCTGTCGGGATCCACTCACCACCGATGTACATCTGCGTCCAGTCGCCGTCGACGCCGAATTCCGCTGTTGCTGGTTGTGCCATGGTCAGCATTAGCACGTACCGAACAAAACAGTTTGGTAGCGGGGGCAGAGCCGGGAGCGACCGCCTGATTCCGGCTGGACTGGCGACCCCTCGTGGTCAGTCGGTACTGGACTGGTCTGTGGCTGCTACGGGCGTACCCACCTCATATGAGGGTGCAGCACAACGGCTCCGTATGTCCGTGACTGTCCAGGAACTCATGACGGCGCCGGTACTGACTGTCGAGGCGGACAAACCCCTCTCCGAGGTGGCCTGGGCCATGAAACAGAAGGATATCAAGTCGCTCGCGGTCGTCGACGGGGACTGCCAGCCCGTGGGCATCCTCACCTCGACGGACTTCATCCACATGGCCGCCGAAGAGGCTGTCCCGACCGAGGTGACTGTGGGGGACTACATGACCACTGGCGTCGAAACGACGACGCCAGACTCCCCGGTTGAGGCGGTCACCGCCCGCCTACTCGAGGAGGGGTTCAACCACATGCCCGTCGTCGACGGGGAAGTCGTCGGCATCCTCAGCACGACCGACATCCTTCAGCACGTCTCGGCGCCGGTCGGTGGCCCCGACGGCGCGTGAGCGCCCCCAGCGTGGCTCTCGACTGCCCCCGGCGCGTGCCGCTCCCGCACACTCTGTGCCCACTGGAGAAGCGCATATATCCGTGCAGCCCGTACCCACCAGAGAGATGTTCTCACGGGCTGTCGCCCGCCCGCTACGGGAGGGAGCTGCCGGATGAGCGGGCGCAGAGCCGGGAGCGACCGCCCGATTCCGGCTGGACTGGCGACCCCTCCCAGCGCTCCGGAGCGGGCCGTCGCGGCCCGACTCCGGCGGCTCGATGCCCCAGCAGGCAGCGAGTTCGCTGCCGACCTCTGGGCGGCCAGGGGGTACGAGATACGCCGCCCCGAAGCGGGTGGCAGCGGGACCGACAACCCCGGTGGGGGTAGCCGAGCGAGCGGTGGGGTCCTGGAGGCGACCCGTGGCAGCGAAACGGCGACAATTTGCGTGGTCAGCCCCTCACGCTTTGGGTCGCCCCCGCTGCCCGACCCCGTGCCAGACGTTGTCGCCGTGCTCGGGGATGCCGGGCCAGTCGCCGACCGGCTCGACGCGGAAGCGCGGGTCCTCGACCCTGGAGACCTGGCGGAGATGCTCCTGTACGCGGTCGACCGGTCGGTCGCCGACGAACTCTGTGAGGCTCACTTTGGCGGCCCGCTGGAGCAGCTACGGCTGCCGGGTTCTGTTGCCGTTCGCAGACGGCTCCGCTCGCTCGGCTCGTCCGGCCCGACGCTCGCTTCGGGACTGCGCGTAGCCGGGCTCGGGCTTGCGGTCGTGATCGTCGCTGTCGGGGTCGCGACGCTCGGTGGCGCGGGGGTATCCGACCCGACCACCCCCGAAGCGGGACTCGACGCGGCGTCGAGCGGGACCGGCGAGCCAACCGAGGCGGCCGCGGTGGGCTCCGCCGAGGACGCCGACGAGTTCCCGCAGACGCACCCCCAGGGGACGGCCGACCTGTTGCCGCCCGGCGTCACGCAGGAGGGGATCGACGACGCCGCGCTGCTGGGTCGGGCCCACAGCGAACGCCTGGCGGAACGGTCGTACACGCTCACCCTGACACGCCACCAGCCAGCCGCGAACGGGAGCGCAGCCCGGCTCCCTGCTCCCAGCCTCGACCGGTATCTCTTCAGCTCGCCCCCACAGCCGGGGGTCACTCACACGACGGCGTTCGCCGTCGCGGGCGACTCCTACCGTTCGAGAGCCACACTCCAGAACGACGACGGCGCCACGGTGCGGGCGAGTGTCTACTTCACCGACGGGGAGTGGTACGTCGCTGCCCCGCTGGACGGCAACACGTCGTTCCGGTCGACGCCGGTCAGCGGGTCCGTCGGCCCGCTCCCCGACACGTTCCGCGACGAGGTCGTCGATAGATATCTCTCCACACCCGAGACCGAGTTGACCGGCGTGGTCGAACGCGACGAGCGCCGGCTGTATCGCGTCGTCGCCACGGGGACGCCGCGGCCGTTCCCCGAACTGTTCACCCAGAACTACACTGCCGTCGCGCTGGTCGACAACCGGGGTATCGTCCACGACCTCTCGGTCACCTACGACATCGTCGGCGACGACAGCCGGGCGACCGTCGAAACCTCGGTCTCCTACAGCTCGTTCGGGAACGCGTCGGTCCGGCCACCCCCCTGGTATATCAACCAGTTCGAGGAGGGGTAGCGTCACGCTTTTTGTGGGTTCGGTCGGGCTTAGCCCATGGGACTGACGAGGACGATCAAGACGAGCCTGGTCGCCGGGATTGCACTCATCGCCCCGCTTGTGGTGACGGTCATCGCCTTCCAGTTCGTCTTTGGCTGGATACGCGGATTTCTGGCCCCTCTCATCGAGGGCACCGGGCTCCGGTCGCTCACCGGGAACATCGACATCGTCGCCGAGGTGGTAGCGCTGGCCTCTCTGGTGGTGGTTATCGTCGTCCTGGGCTATCTGGCCCAGCGAAGGGCCGGTGCGTACGTCTTCGGGGTGGTCGACCGGCTGATCGGGCTGGTCCCGATCCTGAGTGTCGTGTACAACGGTGTCCGGCAAGTCTCGGACGCGCTGACCCGTCAGGAGAGCCGCTTCGAGAGCGTCGTCCTCGTCGAGTATCCCCGCGCTGGCGTCTACTCCTTTGGCTTTGTTACCGCCGAGACCTCCGACTCCGCGTCCCCGCCAGACGAGGAGACGTACAACGTCTACATGCCGAGCAGTCCCAACCCAACACAGGGTCGCCTGCTGTTCGTGCCCGGAGAGGAGCTCTACTCGGTCGATATAACGGTCTCCCGGGCGCTCCGCTTGCTCGTGACCACCGGCATCGCCGAGAACCAGGTGGAGATGGAACAGCTCCACGAGGAAGTCGCCGAGGAGGTCGCAGACGAAGATGTCGAGATTCGGTTCTGACTGCCGGTCAGGGGTGCTCCCCGTCCCGTCCCTGCCGGCGGCTATAAAAGAGAGCGGCGCGAGTACCACGAGCCACTGTGCCCGTGGGTGAAGCGCGTCGAATCACGACTATTTAACAAGTAACGGACTATACCAAAATCTAGTGCAGTCGCCCAGACTCACCCACACCCTGTCGTTCGGCTCAGAAGAATGAGAATGTGCCGTCTCTCGAAACCGTTCCTCGCGTAAAGAAGGCGAGACGGGCGGCATCGGGTCCTGGTGGAGAGACCGACTCTCACGGAGCAGTTTTCGCTTCGGGTGTTCACCGACACGGAACGTCGGCACAAGAGTATTGAACTCGAGCGCGCGAGAAGTCAAAGTCCGTTGCCTCAGCAGTGCCAGAGTAAACACGGACGCCCCGCGCCACCGTGTGCGGGGTACTTCACATGTACGCCGAGTCCCACCGTGTGGGCTTGCGGGCGTTCCCGCAGGTGTCACACTGAATCCGCCCCATCGGGTCCATCGCGTTCGAGAGATTCTGGCAGTTCGAACACCAGTAACCGTACAGGTCCTCGCTGTCCTCGCTGGTGTAGACTACGTCAAACGGCGCCACAGACCCTCGCTCCTGGTCCTCGTGGTCGACGTAGACGGTGCGGCCGTCCGTTTCGACGGGTTCGAGCCGCGGTTGCTCGTTCTCGGCGTAGACGTTCTCGACGTGTGGAGTCCCGTCGATCTCGACCTCGGTCTCGCCGACCTTCGTCAGCCCCTGGCGCTCGTAGAAGGCGTTGCCGTCGGCGTTGTCGGCGAGAACGCGGCCCCGGAGGGTGGTGGCGCCGTGCTCGGCCAGGCGGTCCCGGGTCGCCTCGAACAGCCGTTTTCCGTAGTCCTCGCTGCGGTGGTCCGGGTCGACGTGTAGCCACAGCAGTTCGGCGGTCTCCTCGCCCGTGACGACGCTGTCGGTGAATCCGACGACCTGGTCGCGGTGTTCGGCCACCAGCAACAGCTTCTCCTCGTCCTCGAAGACGTCCGCCAGCCGGCTCTCGCCGTACCACTCCTCGATGGCTCCGATGATCGTCTTGGGGTCAAGCGAGTACGACGCCTGCATCGACCGCCGCGCCACGTCCCGAATCGCTGGCTTGTCTTCCGGCCTCGTGCTACGGACTTCCATGACGGATCGTACGGCCGGGAACACAATAAAGACTCACCACCTGACCGGCACGACCCGGGAGCTGTGGTCTGCGGGCCGGACTCGGCGTGCCCCACGGAGACGCGGCCCGGGGCCCGCCCGCCGACTTCCTGTCAACCGGAGAGACGGTGGCGGGACCTGCCCGTTCGGACAGCACTCACCCGGTTGTCGTAACGCTAAAGAGTCAAACCGACGTTCCAATAAGTAAGATGAACAACGCACGCGTCGTTTGGAGGGGGTATTGTGGGTGTTGAGATCCAGGAATCGCCCGTCTCCGAGGAGGAGTTCGCGTCGATGGAGGGGTTCGTCCGCGACTACCTCACCGCCAGCGTCGAGAGCGAGGAGGAGGGCGGCCGGATGCGGTGGTACCCCTGGCACTCAGCGGAGTACCGGTTCAACCACATCCTGAATGTGGTCGAGCTCTCGTCGGATATCGCCGAGGCCGAGGGGGCGAACGTCGAGATCACCCGGGTAGCCGCCCTCTTCCACGACATCGCCAAGCTGGAGGTCGAGCAGGACCTCCACGCCGAGGAGGGCGCCCGGATCGCCCGGGAGTACCTCACCGCCCACTGTGATTACCCGGACTCCTTCGTCGACCAGGTGTGTGGCGCCGTCCGGGACCACTCCTACCAGGGCGACCTGACTGACCTGCCCCTCGAGACGCAGTGCCTCGTCGAGGCCGACGTCCTCGACAAGGTCGGGGTCAACGGCGCAGGGTTGATGCTGTTGCGGATGGGCTACGAGTCCCGCACCCACATGGACGCCGCCGAGATGGTCGGCCGGGTGCTCGAGCGCGGCAAGGACGCCAAGGACCGCATCGAGAGCCAGACTGCCTACGACATCGCTCACCGGCGGCTGAAGCGGGTGGTCTGGCTCCGGGAGTGGCTCGAGGACGAGGTCGCCGACATCGACCTGGAGTAAGCGGCTCCGGACTCGCCGCGCTAGTCCCGCAGCCACGGCTCACAGCAACACGCCTGCGGCGTCCCAGAGGAAGGCAACGCCAAAGCCTGCGAGCACCACTGCGCTCACCCCGGCGACGATGGGAGTCGCCCGCTCGACGCGTTGCTTCCCGGCCACCAGCACCGCCGGAAAGCCGACGATCCAGACGACGATCCCGCCGAAAAAGCCCACCAGCAGTGCAGGGCTCCCGGTCCGGACGACCAGCAGGCCCGCGAGCGCCTCGCCGACGTAGGGGGTCTTCGCGAGCACGTCCACGGTCCCGGGCTGGAGGAGGCCGACGCCGACGGTGAGCCAGAACAGGACCTGGTAGGGGTTGGTCAGCGCCAGCACGAGCGCCTTGCGGAAGCCAGCACTCCTCCCGGTCGACTCTTCGGGGGCGAGCGTGGCCGTCACGTCGCGAGCGGCGCCGTACGCGAAGTACAGCATCAGGAGGCCCCCGACCCCGACCATCGCCGCCCGCAACAGCGGGACGCGGTCGACGACGGCTACCACACCGGCGAGCGAGAGCAGAAAGAAGGCGGCGTCGGCGGTCATCGCACCCAGCCCGGCGGTGAAGCCGGCCCGCCAGCCGTGGACGACGCTCTCCTCGGCAATGACGGCGTTCATCGGCCCCGGCGGGGCTGCGAGCGCGAGGCCAAAGACGCCGCCGGCAAACAGCGTCGTGACCGTCTCGAGGACCATTCGGGCTGAATTCGGCCGGGGAGCGTAAAATCAGCCCGACTTCCGGGCGTCCAGTTGCTGTTCGACGTAGCCGGCGACGTCGGTGAGGTGGGCGGTGCCCCAGACTGCGACGACGATGGCGCCGATGGTGTCGAACACCAGGTCGAGCATCGTATCGTCGAGCCCGTACTGGGTGAGCAGCGCGCGGTTGCCCACCGCGCGTGCAGCCTCCCCCAGCACGAACTCGATGACTTCCCAGAACACGCCGAAGGCGAGCACGAACAGGAGGATGAAGGCGAACATGAACCGCGGTGGGAGCACGATATCCTCGGAGTGGGCGTCGAGTGCGCGGGCGGTCGCGTAGCCGACGCCCGCGACCACCGAGGCCGACAGCGCGTGGGTGACGTGGTCCCACCACGGGACCGAGCCATAGAGGTTGGTTTCGCTGCCCGGCAGCCCCAGTACCCCGAAGGCGTGCAGGAAGACCGCGCTGGTGATCCACAGCGTCAGCGCCGGGTCCATCGGGATGTCGTAGTCGCGTTCGAGTACCGGCGGCAGCTGCGTGGCGATGAGCCCGACTCCGGCGTTGACGACGATGGTCGTCGACCCCTGGTAGAGCCCGACGAAGAAGATGCCCACCAGTCCGACTTCCATGGCCCAGGCGGCCTGCTTCTGGCGGCGCTGGCTGACCCCGAGCCTGTCACGGACCCTCATCGCTCCCTCCCGACGGTGCGCCCGCTCACTGGTCCACCCCTACGCGACGGCGGACCCGCGCCCGACGGCGGATGTAGAACTCGAAGACGACCCCCGCGAGTACGCCCGCCACAGTGGAGGCGACGAACTCGAGCATCAACCCGCGTTCGATGGCCTCCAGGTCGAGTGCAGGGTCGAGGAGGAAGGTGGTGCCGAGCCAGAGGTCGACGGTCCACCGGAGGACCGCCCACACTCCCGCGACGGCCATCGTGGCGATGGCGACGAAGGCGACCGCGAAGGAGGGTGACATCGAGACGGAGGTGAACGCGTGCAGTTCGACGACGACCACCAGCGCGAGCGCGGCCACCGAGAGGTAGGTCCCCACCCGGCTGGTCACCTGGAGGGTGGCGATACTCCGCCCCAGAACCGGCAGGCCCGCGAGGGCGAGCACCTCCCAGGGGAGCATCACCTCCGGGTCCGCGAAGACGAGCGGCGGCAGGAGCACGATGGCGGCCACGACAGTCGCGAATACGCTCCACAGCAGGTCACCAGCCAGTACCGACCCGACGACAGTGAGCCCGACCCCGGCGACGACGACCCACGCGAGAAGCGCGTTGAGCTGCTCGTCGCGCAGCAGGCGTTCGATGGTCGCCTCTTCCATGTGTTCACCTCGACAGCGAGCCTCGAAAGCGTATCGGCTGTGCGGTGCCGAGTGAGCGGCCGTGCCGATACGCTACACCAGCGCGTAGACGGACGCGTAGGCGAGCCCGGCCAGCGTGACCGCGGCCAACCCCGTTGCAACCGCCGGAGCCGGCCGGGGACGCCGGGTCAGTGGTACGCCGACCAGCCCGACCGCGAGCACGCTGAAGACGAAGGGCGAGGCCACATCGACGGTCGGGGCGGGCACCACGAGCACCACCGCCGCGTAGCCGACACCCAGCGCTGCCCGCGGCCTGACGACCGACCGGACCTCCCGCCCCCGCAGCCGGAGAACGACCACCAGCGCCAGCCAGATGACCCCCAGTTCGAGAAAGAAGGCCGCGAGCAGGTGGACGGTCGGGTCCGGTGACAGCGCCAGCCGCTCGGTCAGCACCTGCCACCCCAGCGGGTACAGCAGGTCGGGGGGGCTCCCGGCCAGCAGGTCACCGAAGGGGTGCGAGAGGAAGCCGACCGCGGCGAGTCCGGTGACCGCCCGCGGTCCGAACCCGAGACGCTCGGCGGCCAGCGCGATTCCCAGCCCGGCAGCCAGGAAGACCCCGACCATCGCCGCGGTGAGCGCCCCGCCGGTCAGCCAGACTCCCCCGACCAGCCCCCCGGCGGCCGCGAGGGCGCCCGCGAACGCTGTCGAGTGGGACCGGGCACGCCAGGCCCCGAGTACGGCAGCCAGGACTGCGCCCACGACCAGCGAGTGAGTCACCGAGCGGTGGAGGGTGTCGGTCGCCGCCCAGAAGGACTCCGCAGCGCCACCCGGGGTCGCCGCGTCCGCCGCTTTGAGTACCGCAAAGAGCATGTCGACGTCCGGAGCGGTCGCGAACGCGCCCGCCAGCGCTCCCGCAAGCAGCGCGCGCTCGTGGCTGAGGCGACGAGCAGCGAGGCCGGCGACGACCGCAAAGGCCAACAGCCCGTGCCCGACGAACATATCGGCTGTTTGCCTGCATGATAAATAAAGCCGTGCTTCCCGGTCGCCGGGACGGGCGGCTCGCGGTCAGCGGAGGGGTCGTCCCGTCTCGCCGGCGGGACACTGCCGGACGACGTAGTCGTCGCCGTCGACGTCGACGCCGACCAGCGCCCAGTCGTAGTCCGGTGCGGTTGCTTCCACCCGGCGCTCGAGTGCCCCGAGGTGGTCCACCCACGTGACGAAACACCGGAGGCCGCCGGAATCCGGCGGTGTCTCGGGTTCGGGCATCGGTGTTACGCGGACGGTCCGCCACTTGCGCTCGGCGCGGAACGTGCGTCCGGCCCCGGAGACGTCGTACCCGAGGTCGGAGAAGATGGTCCTGGCGCGCTGACCGAGTGTCCGGCTGACGGTTGCCATCTGCCATGTGATACCACGACACGCGACATAAGGTTATCTCATTGACACTGACAGGACAGCTCGCGGAGGGCAGCAGGGGTCACTCGTGGGCGGCGTCCCACTCCTCGGCTTTCGTCCGGTTCGAGCACTCGTTGCACTGGACCCGCCCCATCGAGTCGACGGCGTTGTCAAGCGTGTGGCAGTTCCCACAGTAAAAGCCCCAGCGTGTCTCCCGGTCCGAGTCACTGTAGACGGCGTAGAAGGGGGCTTTCGCGCCGCGGCGGTCTGGCTGTTCCTCGCGGTACACCGTCGTTCCGTCGGGGCCGGCGAGCGTCTCCATACGTCTCGTTGCTCTGCCACGGTCAAAGACGTGTCCCCTCACTCTCCGGGACCGTCACCGTCCCGGGTAGCTCCAAGACGTGTCACATATGTACTGCTCCCCCCCAACACCCAGGTGATGCAGCAGGTGATCGTCCCCGTGCGGTACCCCCTGAGCAACCGCTCCGAGGCGACGCTGGATGAAGCCATCACCGTTGCGGAGGAACGCGAGGCCGCCCTCACCGTTCTCCACGTCAACCTCTACCAGGACAACCACCGCGTCACCCGTCGTCAGCTCCGGGCGGCCGTCGAGGAGAGCTTCGGCACGATACCGAACGCCCGCTACGTCGTCCGCCGGGGGCTGCTCGTCGAGGAGACGATCCTCGAGGAGGTCGCTGCCGGGGACGCCGACGTGGTCGTGGTCGGGAAACGCCAAGCCAGCCGGTGGCAGCGGATGATGCGCCGGCTCACCGACGACCCCGACATCGAACAGTACCTCAAAACCGAACTCGACTGCGAGGTCGTGACCGCGACCCCGAACTAGCCGTCGTCCCCGGGCTCCTCGGCGACCGACGGTGGCGCCCCTTCCCTCGGCGACCGGGGTCCGCCCCCGTCGACCGACTGCCTCGCTGCCGGTTGGCCGGTGGCGACGTTGAGCTGGCCGCTGGTCTCGTCGAAGACCAGATGCGAGTGGGGGTAGGCAATCTCGATGTCGGCCTCAGTGTCCTCCAGCGCGGCCCAGGCCTCCTCCTGGACCTGCGAGCGGGTCGTCAGCAGCTTGTACGGCTCCTTGGCCCAGTACCGCAGCCGGAGGTTGACCCCACTGTCGGCGTAGCTTTCGATGTAGCAGGTTGGCGCGGCGGGGTAGCTGGCGGCTCCCACCCGGATCCGTGGGCCGCCCTCGATGACAACGTCGACCTTTCGGGCGGCCCGTTCGATGAGGTCCCGCGCCGCCGGGATGTCGCTCTCGTAGGTCACCAGCACGTCGAGCGCCAGCCGGGTCCGGGTGTCCTCCGCGGAGTAGTTGGTGACGTCCCGTTCGCGGATGGTCCCGTTCGGAATGACGATGAAGGTGTTGTCCAGCGTGAGAATCTTGGTGTACCGGAGGGTGATGTCGTCGACGAAGCCTCTGGTCCCGTCGTCGAGTTCGATCATGTCACCGATCTCGTAGGGCTGGTCGGCCAGCAGAAAGACGCCGCTGATGAAGCTGCCGACGATCGGCGCGAGGATGACACCCACGACCGCCGAGAACACCGTCACCGACACCGCGATACTCCCGAGGTCCAAGCCGTTGATCCGGAGGACGGTGAAGAAGCCGAGCAGGTACACCACCAGCCGGAGCCCTCGCAGCGCCGTCCGCGACAGGCTGGGGCGCTCGAACCGGCGGGCGATCCGCCGACCGAACAGCCTGACCACCAGCCGGCCCGCCGCCCACGACAGGACCACCACCAGGACGGTGGCGACGAGCGGGAGGACCCACCCAGGGACCCACGCCGGGAACCAGGAAGGCTGTGTCAGCGCCTGGTCCTGGCTCTGGAGGGGCAGCGCCGACACGACCGGAGCCGCCGCTTGCGCCGTGACCGCCACCGCCGTCCCGGCCTGTAACATGCATCCCTGACTCTCCGGCCTGGAAATAAGGGTTGTCCTGTCTGGCCGGTGCGAACGTTATTTCACCGTCGCTCGTCCACGTTCGGGTATGACCACCTTCGACGCTGGCCCCGTCACGCTCGAGCGCGTCCGGGAGTTCGTCTGGGAGATCCCACAGGAGGGCGAGATGCGCGTTCCCGCGCGCATACTGGCAAGCGAGGCGCTACTCGAGGAGATAAAGGAGGACAGGACACTCCAGCAACTCCGCAACACGACCCACCTGCCAGGCATCCGGAAGTACGCCGCCTGCATGCCCGACGGCCACCAGGGCTACGGCTTCCCCGTCGGCGGCGTCGCGGGCATCGACGCCGAGGACGGCTGCATCAGCCCCGGAGCGGTCGGCTACGACATCAATTGCCTACCGGGGGACACGAACGTCCAGCTCCAGTTCGGGCGCAGGCGTTCGATAGCATCTCTCCGCACAAACTTCGAAGACGAACACGCGGTCGTCGCATCCGGGTCTCGGACCTCTTCTGAGGTCCAGTTGTTCACCGAGTCCGGCCAGCAGCCAGTCTACCGGCTCGAAACCGAGTGTGGCGAGACAGTTGAGGCAACCCTCGACCATCCGTTCCGGACGCCCGACGGCATGGTCGAATTGAGAGACATCGAACCCGGTGACACGGTATCCCTCTCTCCGTTCCGCGGTATCGAAGACGAGGAACCGAGAGACGTGACAGTTCTGACCAAGGAAGACTTTGCCGACGAGAACCATCACATACGCCGCGTGCTCTCTGAGCGTGGCGTGCTCCCGCTCTCGACGGCTGACGAGACGTTCGCCCGACTCCTCAAAATCCTGGGATATTTCACCGGCGACGGTGCCTTCGGTGGCGAGGGGCAGATGTGGTTCTACGGCGAGCCGGACGCGCTTGAGCAGATCCGAGAAGACGTCCGACAGATCGGGTTCAAGCCCTCAAAGGTCTACTCTAGGGAGCGAGAACACGAGGTCGGCGGACGGGAGTTCGAGCGCGTCGAGCACAGTTTCAAGACCACTTCGCGAGCACTGAGGATCCTCCTCCGGAAACTGCAAGCGCCCGATGGCGAGAAGGTCTCGTCGGGCTTTACGACCCCGTCGTACTTCGAACACCTTACCGACTGGCAGAAGGGGCTGTACTACTCGGCGTACTTTGGTGCCGAAATGACAACCCCAGCTGCGCAACACGACAAGAACCTCTCCTGTCCACGGGTTTCACAGACGAGAACCACCGAGACTGCTGAGGCCGGCGTCACGTTCATGGCGGACCTGGCGTCGTATCTCTCGTCGCTCGGTATCGAGACGAAGCCTGTCGAGCGGTTCGAGACCGATCCGAACAACACCCACGAGACGGTTCGTATTCGGCTCGCGGTGAAAAACGACTCCCGGAACCTCATCCGGTTCTGCTCTCGAGTGGGATTTCGGTACAGTCCCGACAAGCGGCGACGCGCTGCGAAGGCAGTCCGGTATCTCCGACTGAAGGAGCACGCGATAGCCGACCGCGAAGCGGTTTCGGAGCAGGCATTGGCGATGGCTGACGGCGGGACACCGATCGAGGAGAGCAAACCAACGTTCGACATCAACGGCCGCTTCATCGAGCGTAGCGTCTGGAGCGGGCGGGACACACGCCCACGCCCGCCCGAGAGATTCCCCAGCTTCGAGGAGTTCTGTGCGGAGACATCTGCTGGGGATGACCTGACGGTCCCGGCCAAGGTCACCGACATTTCCCAAGTCGGGACGAAACCGGTCTACGATATCGGGGTCGCACACGACGCTCACAACTTCCTCGCCGACGGCTTCGTCGTCTCGAACTGCGGCGTCCGGATGGTGAAGACAGACCTCGACTACGACGACGTCCGGGGCCGGGAGGAGGAACTCGTCGAGCGGCTGTTCGATGCGGTGCCCTCTGGCCTCGGCGGCGGCGGGGTCCACGAAGGGACCATGGCCGATGTCGAGGCGATCCTCGAGCGCGGGATGGACTGGGCGCTGGAGGAAGGGTACGCTGTCCGTGCGGACCTGGCGCACTGCGAGGACGAGGGTCGTCGCCCGGAGGGTGACGCCGACGCAGTCTCCCAGAAGGCCAGGGACCGCGGCAAGAACCAGGTCGGGAGCCTCGGCAGTGGCAACCACTTCCTGGAGGTCCAGCGGGTCACCGACGTCTTCCTCGAGGACGTGGCAGCCGACTTCGGCCTCCGGGAGAACCAGGTCGTCGTCCTCATCCACTGCGGGTCCCGCGGGCTGGGCCATCAAGTTTGCACCGACTACCTCCGGGAGACCGAGCAGACCCACCAGGGGCTGTTGAACCAGCTGCCGGACAAGGAGCTGGCGGCGGCGCCCGCCGGGTCACAGCTGGCTGACGCCTACTACCGGGCGATGTGTGCCGCGATCAACTTCGCGTGGGTCAACCGCCAACTGATCACCCACCAGACACGGAACGTGTTCGCCGACGTGTTCGACGCCGAGTGGGAGGACCTGGGGATGGACCTCCTGTACGACGTGGCCCACAACATCGCAAAAAAGGAGATACACGACGTGGCGGTCGGCCCGGCGGCGGACGGCGCCACCGGCCGCGAGGAGCGGGAACTGTACGTCCACCGGAAGGGCGCGACGCGGTCGTTCCCCGCCGGCCGGCCGGAGCTGCCGCCGGCCTACCGTGACGTCGGCCAGCCGGTGATCATCCCCGGCAGCATGGGGGCGGGCAGTTACGTCCTCCGGGGTGGCGAGGAATCGCTCGCCGAAACCTTCGGCTCGACGGCCCACGGCGCCGGCCGGCTGATGAGTCGCACGCAGGCCAAAGACGAATTCTGGGGCGAGGACGTCCAGCAGGACCTGCGGGAGCGCCAGCAGGTCTACGTCAAGGCCCAGAGCGGCGCGACCGTCGCCGAGGAGGCCCCGGGCGTCTACAAGGACGTCGACGAGGTGATCCGCGTCTCGGACGCGCTGGGGATCGGCGACCGCGTCGCCCGGACATTCCCGGTCTGTAACATCAAGGGGTAGGGTGGCGTCGGGTCTTCAGGTTGCCAAGTCGCCCGGCCGTCGAGCGGCACGGTCGCCCGGCCGTCGAGCGGCACGGTCGCCCG